>JAKFXV010000313.1 GCA_021731205.1 Nocardioides sp.
CATACGAACTGGTCGCTATGGCAACCAAGCCGTATGACCTTGCGCTGGTCGCCACTACAGTGACCGCCATGTCCGGCTCGCTCGAGGTCACCGTGTGGGACGAGCGCGATGCCGTTGCCGCCCAGGCTGGCGGCGCCGACCGGCTCTTCCTCGCTTCCCCCGACGACGAGGGCATCGGCCGATCTCCAGACATTCCGACGGTCTCCTCGGTGCTGCGGGTCAGCGATGTCGACGTCCGGGTGTGCCTACGACTCAACGACTCGTTCACGACCACCGGGGGTGAGTTCACCCGGCTGATCGGATTGGGCGAGGAGTACCTCTCGCTGGGTGCCGAGGGGCTGGCGTTCGGCTTCCTCGACCCGTTCCTCGGCATCGACGTCGAAACCTGTTCGGCGCTGGCACGCGCCTTGCCAGGGGTGCCGTGGACCTTCCACCATGCCTTCGACGCGGCCCTCGACCCGGTGCGTGCCTGGCGCGAGGTCCGTGGCCTCGCCGGGTTGAGCACCGTTCACTCGGGCGGTTCCCCGCAAGGCCTCGAGCATGGCTACGACGAGTTGTTGGCGTCGGTCCGTGAGGACCCTGGGATCGGTGGCCTGCTGACCGCGTCGGGGGGACTCACGGCGGAGCAACTCGCCTGGTTCGCTCGAGCGGGGGTCACCCGGTTCCACATCGCGGAGCAGGCCCGCCTCGCCGGTGTTCCCGACGCCGGGGTCGATGCCGCCCTGGTCCGCTCCTGGCGGCTGCTCGTCACTAGCGCCACCGAACGACTTCGACCTGCCTGAGCCGCGGCGACATGACCCTGCTCATCGACCCGCCGAATGCGCCGGGGCACGGCCGGTTGTGGTCGCACCTCGCGAGCGACACGTCGTACGACGAGCTCCACGCGTTCGCGCGGACACTCGGCGTCCCGGATCGAGGCTTCGACGGGGACCACTACGACGTGCCGGCCGAGTGGTACGACCGCATCGTCGCGGCGGGAGTCGTCCCCGTCTCCTCACGCGAGTTGATCGAGCGCCTCACTACTGCCGGCCTGCGGGTGCGCAAGTCCACCCGGATGCGTCCGCGGCGACCGGGGAGGCGGCTGCTGTTGCCGCCCGCCCTGTCGGCGGGAGACACCGTCGCGATCGTCTCGGTGGCCGGAGTCCCCGACGAGGAGCGCCTTGCACGGGGCCGGGAGCGACTCGAGCGGTGGGGGTTGCGCGTCGTCGGACCCGCGACCGGCGCCGGCGACTTCGGCTGGCTCGCCGGGCCGGACCGAACCCGGGCGGCGGCGTTCGAAGCTGCGTGGCACGACCCGGGGGTCCGCGCGATCTGGTGTGCCCGCGGAGGCTTCGGTACCCAACGGATCCTCGACCTCCTGGACTGGCGGAGCCTGGCGCAGGGTCAGCCGAAGTGGTTGGTCGGCTTCTCCGACATCACCGCGCTGCACCAAGCCATCGCGGCGCGGCTCGGGGTCGTCACGGCGCACGCGGCGGGGGTCACCGGACTCGACGAGGAGGTTGCGGCCGAGTCGGTGCGGGCGCTGCTGTTCGGCGACCGTGAGCAGACCACGTCCCTGGAGGGAATCGTCGCGGCGCCCGGGACGGCCGAAGGGGTGTTGGTCGGCGGGAACCTCACCTTGCTCGCCTCCTCGGCCGGCCTCGAACTCACCCACCCCGCGGTGGATTCGATTGCGGTGCTCGAGGACGTGGGCGAACAGCCCTATCGCCTCGACCGAGCGGTGACCCAGTTGGCGCGTTCGGGTTGGTTCCACGGCGTGCGCGGCATCGTCTGCGGTGCGTTCACCGACTGCGGGGACCCCGGTGTCGTGCAGAAGTTGCTCGCCGCGCGGCTCGGGGAGTTCGGCGTTCCGATGCTGACGGCTGCGTCGTTCGGCCACGAACCGCCCAATCGAGCACTGCCCCTGGGCTGGCCCGCAACCTTGGAGGCCCCGGAGCGTGGGTCGGCCGGGCGGCTGAGCTGGGCGACGCCGTACCCGATGTCGGACGGGTTCAGCGCGACGTCGAGTCCGCCAACTCCCTGACCAGGTTCGCCCTGGCAGCGGATTCCCACGCTTGCACGGCGTACTCCGAGTGGAACAGGGTCGGCTTCGAGAGCAGCGCCCGCAGCACCTCGGCGCGTCCTTGCCGAAACTGTGGCTCAGGGATCCGGGCGTACTCCTTGCGGACTCCTGCGACGTAGTCGGCGTACCGATCGGGCTGTGCCGCCAAGATGGCGAGGTCGGCATCACACAGCACCGCGCCGTTGGTGTCCCCGGAGGCCGCCTGGTGATGCGCCGTGAGCCGCACGAGGCGGGCTACTTCCCGCACTGTCTGTGACGCGACGCCCGCCTCGACCAGTGCGACCTCGGCCCACCTGGCCGAGCGTTCCTCGGCGTCGGGCTGAGCGTCGTAGACGCCATCGTGGAACCACGCCGCGAGCCGCACAGCCAGTAGCTCGCAGTGTTCGTGCCGGACCAGCTCGTCGATGCGGTCGAGTACGTCGCCGAGGTGACGAACGTCGTGATAGCCGCGCCCGGGATCCGAGTAGGCGGCCAGCAACCTCTCGCCGAGCGCAGCGTCGGGGAGGGGCCAGCGACGGCGAAGCGAACTCGCTGAGAACGTCATGGCGCCATTCAACCTGGTGTGGCCGGTCACAATGGGGCATGACCTCGTGGATCACCCAGTACGCCGTCGCGGCCGCAGCCTTCTGCCTGATCGACTTCCTGTGGCTCGGGACGATCGCCAAGCGGCTCTACACCGACCGGATGGGCCACTTGCTCGCTGATCGCCCCAACGTCGGCGCGGCCGTCGTCTTCTACGCGATCTTCGTGGCCGGTCTGGTCTACTTCGTGATCCACCCGGCTGTGAGCGACGGTTCTTGGACCAGGGCTTTGCTAGCCGGCGCGTTCTTCGGCTTCGTCACCTATGCCACGTTCGACCTGACCAACCTGGCGGTGCTCAAGGACTTCCCGTTGTCGATCGTGCCGATCGATATGGCCTGGGGGACGTTCTTGGCGGCTTCGGTGAGCATGGCGACGTACGCCGTGGTGCTCCAGCTGCCGGCGTGGGCGCGCTAGGGGTCACCCCATTGTGTGAGTG
>JAKFXV010000314.1 GCA_021731205.1 Nocardioides sp.
TACCCGCACGGACCTCGTCTTGGAGCCAATGTTGCGGGAGGCCGATCAGGGCCTTCGTAGCCAGCCGGATGTCGCGGATGTTGTCGATCTCGAGCAGCTGGATCAAGAACTCCTCCAGCCGCGGCCAGGGCAGGTTCGCCACGTCGCCGCCGCTGACGACGACATCGCGCACCGAGGGCGTCCGGCGCAGGTAGTCCATCATGTCGCCGAGTCGGTCGGCCGGCTTGGCGGTGAACTTCAGCTTCTGGATCACCGGGGTCGAGTTGCCAACCAGATCCATCCGGGTGCAGTGACCGCAGTACTGCGGACACGTCGGAAGCAGCTCGGCGAGCACCTTCGTCGGATAGCGATGGGTGAGTCCTTCGGCGACCCACATGTCGTGTTCGTGCAGCGAGTCACGTGCGGCCAACGGATGTGAGGGCCAGTCGGTGCGCCGATCGGAGAAGACCGGAATCATGTAGTGCCGGACCGGGTCGGCGTAGAACGCGTCGGTCCATGCGCCCACCCCCGACTTCGGGGGCTGCGGGACCATCGTGTTCATCATCTGCGGCGGAACGAGCATCGACATCGTGGCGCGCTCGGCCTGGTCCCGCTCGAGGTCGGCATAGAAGCTCTCACCGACCAGGTGGCCCAGCAGCTCACGCAGCTGCTTGATGTTCTTGATGCAATGCGCCCGTTGCCACTGGACCGAGCGCCAGTCCTCCTCGCTCACCCCCGACCATCCCGGGAATCGGGTCCAGTCGGGCTCGACGAGAACCCGGCGTTCGTAGACGTACGGTTGCGCCATGTGGTGCGCCAAGGACGTGGCCGAAGGATCGATCGTCACAACCGGGACATTACCGTACAATTTGCGGTCAACAGAGTCCAGAAACGGAGAACTCGCGGCATGAACGCCCTTCGGGCCAGTGATCCTGCTGGTTTGCATCGTGTCCTCCCGGGGCACGACGTGCTCCCGATCGATGCCGTCGCCCTGGACACGCGCCACGAGATCTGGCCCGACGAGGTGCGAGTCCGGGTCGAGCGGCTCAATCTCGATGCCGCTTCCTTCCGGCAGTTGCATGGCAAACACCGCGGAGACGGGAACGCGATCCGCGCTGAGGTCCTCTCGATCGTGGCCGCCCGAGGCAAGATGCAGAACCCGGTGACCGGCTCGGGTGGCATGTTGGTCGGTGTGGTGGAGGCGGTCGGCCCCGATTCGCCCCTGGGCCTGCGGGTGGGCGATCGCGTCGCCACCTTGGTCTCTTTGGGACTCACGCCGTTACTGATCGAGGACGAGCTGACCGGGTGGAGTGGTCTGAGCGAGCAGGTGCCGTGCTGTGGGTACGCCGTGCTGTTCGCGCGTTCGATTGCTGCGGTGCTGCCTGAGGACCTCGACCCCGCGCTGGCGTTGGCCGTGATGGACGTCTGCGGGGCTCCAGCGCTCACGGCTCGGGTCGTCGCCGAGTACGCCGATCGAGGGGTGTCGAACCCGGTCGTGGCGGTCATTGGGGGCGCTGGCAAGTCCGGCTCACTCAGCCTGGCGGCGGCGAGCGCGGCCGGTGCGCGCACTATCGGTGTCGTCCCCCACGCGCAGGAGGCCGCACTCCTGCGGGGCGCCGAGGTGGCTGACGTGGTGACCGTCGCCGACGCCCGCGACCCGATCGCGTTGCGTGACGCGGTCGCCGCAGCAGGAGGCCCGGCGCACGTGACGGTGGTCTGCGTCGACGTGCCCGGCTGCGAAGGTGGGGCCATCGTGGCGACCCACGACGGAGGCACCGTGATCTTCTTCTCGATGGCGACGTCATTCACGGCGGCCGCACTCGGCGCCGAAGGGCTGGCCGCCGACGTCCGACTGCTGATCGGGAACGGCTACGTGCCAGGTCACGCAGACCACGCCCTGCAGTTGATCCGTGAGCACGCCGGAGTCCGCAGCCTGTTCGAAAGCCGTCTCGAGTGAGCCCCATCGTCCAACTCGACCCCGCCGCCGTGGCCCAAGCGCGAGGCTTGGCGGCCACCGTCGGCCAACCGATAGTCGACCTCGCACGGAAGCACACGACGGTCTCGGTCGAGCGGGCCACCCTACGCCTGGCCGGTCTCGGGGGGGCGGACCCGGAGGGCACGCCCTGGGTGAACCGGCTGGTCGATGCGATCCGCGCCGACGTAGGGCTGGAAGGTGGCGTGTGCGGCCCCGTCTGGACGGCGTTGGCGCGCGGTGAGGCAACTGACCTGACGCAGCTGGCCGCGCGCGCCGCCCAGGGCGAGATCCGCTTCACCACCTCCAGCGAGCTCCCCCCGCAGGTGCGGCGGGCCGCGGAGGTCGCCGTGGGGGCCGGTTTGAAGCGCATCGATGAGCGCCGGGCCGAGCGTGAGCGAATGCTCGCAGAGATCGGAGACGCCCCCGCCACCCCCTGGATCTACCTGATCGTGGCCACCGGCGACATCTACGAGGACATCCCACAGGCCCAAGCCGCCGCACGGGCAGGTGCCGATGTCATTGCGGTGATCCGGTCCACGGGGCAGAGCCTTTTGGACTACGTCCCCGAGGGACCGACCCGAGACGGGTTCGCCGGGACGTACGCCACCCAGGCCAACTTCGCCCTGATGCGCGCCGCGTTGGACGACACCTCGCGTGAGCTCGGCCGCTACGTGCGGTTGACGAACTATGCCTCCGGGCTCTGTATGCCGGAGATCGCGACCCTGGCCGGGCTCGAGCGCCTCGACATGATGCTCAACGACTCGATGTACGGCATCTTGTTCCGCGATATCAACCCGATCCGGACCTTCGTGGACCAGCGCTTCAGCCGTCAGATCCATGCTCGGGCCGGCATCATCATCAACACGGGCGAGGACAACTACCTCACCACCGCTGATGCCGTCGAGGCCGCGCACACGGTCACAACCTCGCAGCTGCTCAACGAGTACTTCGCCAAGGAAGCCGGTCTTGCCGACTGGCAGCTAGGGCTCGGGCACGCATTCGAGATCGACCCGGCGCTGCCCGACTCGTTCCGGTTGGAGCTGGCGCACGCACTGCTGGCTCGACAGCTCTTCCCGGACGCAGCCCAGCCGACTGCAAGATGCTGTCGAGCATCTGCACGGTGG
>JAKFXV010000206.1 GCA_021731205.1 Nocardioides sp.
CGTCGAGCACTTCGATGGTCACCGGTCTTGGTCCGGGACGACTCCCGGCGAGTGCCGGGCGTCGAAGTCCTCATACGCGGCCACGATCTTGCCGACCAACCGGTGCCGGACCACGTCATGGGCGGTGAGCCTGTTGAAGACGACGTCATCGACCCCGTCGAGGATCGACTCCACGATGCGCAGGCCGGATCGGATCCCGGCCGGAAGGTCGACCTGCGTCACATCTCCGGTCACCACGATCCTGGAGCCGAATCCCAATCGGGTGAGGAACATCTTCATCTGCTCCGGCGAGGTGTTCTGTGCCTCGTCCAAGATGATGAACGCGTCGTTGAGCGTCCGCCCACGCATGTACGCCAAAGGAGCGACCTCGATCGTCCCGGCGGCCAACAACTTCGGGATCGACTCTGGGTCCAGCATGTCGTGCAACGCGTCGTACAGCGGCCGTAGATAGGGATCGATCTTCTCGCTGAGAGTGCCGGGCAGGAAGCCGAGCCGTTCGCCGGCCTCCACGGCCGGGCGAGTCAAGATGATTCGGTTGACTTGCTTCGACTGAAGGGCCTGAACCGCCTTCGCCATGGCCAGATAGGTCTTCCCGGTTCCGGCCGGCCCGATACCGAATGTGATCGTGTGCTTGTCGATCGAGTCGACGTAGCGCTTCTGGTTCAAGGTCTTGGGTCGGATCGTGCGGCCACGATTGGACAAGATGTTGTGCGAGAGCACGTCCACTGGGCTCTCCGCGGGCTCGCTGGTGAGCATCGAGAGAACCCGTTCAACGGTTTCGGGCGAGACCGGCTGCCCGGTGCGGATGATCGCGACCAACTCGGTCAGGAGGCGTTCGGCGAGCGCCACGGCCGCCGGGTGGCCCCGCAGCGTGATCCGGTTGCCTCTGATGTGGATCTCGGCGTCGAGCGCCTCTTCGATCAGTGAGAGATGTTCGTCACCGGCGCCCAGCAGCGCCACCATGTTGATCGAGGCGGGCACGACCACCGTTTGTCGAGTCAGCCCCTGGCCGGAGGCCGCGGTCTCGGGAGCCGTACCGGCTGACCCGGAGGCAGTCGCGGCGCGACTGGGTTGGATGTCGGTCATGCTGTGTCAGGTTTGGTTCGCGACGTCAGCGAACCGTCCCCTTTCTGCTCGGCGAGATCGGGCCACCAGCCTACTCGGTCGGTTCGGCGCCACGTGAGACCTGCAAGATGCCCAAGCACATCTCGTCGGTGCTGCCTTCGCCCCAGACGACGTAGCGATCCGGCTGACCTGCAAACGCGGGTAGCCGATCGCGCAGTTGCTGGGAGTGCCGGCAGGTGACCTTCACGACGTCTCCAGGAGTCAGCCGAACCGGTTCGATCGGTTGTGCCGTCTGGTTGTCGAAGTCCCAGGCCGAGATATCGAGGAGGGTACGAGCTCGCGGAGTTCCTGGGTTGAGCCGGATCTTGATCGACTTGCCCAGCAGGTGCATGTGTCCAGCGACACCGTGGATGGTGAGTGATTCACGGATGCGCCGGGTGCACGACTGGACTTCACCGGCTCGGGGCGTGGTGCCGCACAGGAAGTGCAAGAAGTCCGCCGTCGCGCCTGGCCCTTGACCGAAGCGCGCCTTCACGTCCTCCAGTGCAGCTGCCCGGTCGCACAGAGGGTTGTCCTCGCGCCCTTCGCGACAGGGCAACTCGACCGGCCCGGGCAGCAGCATCGTGGTCACCGCCGTGATGCTCTCAGAGGCTTCAGCGAACCGGAGTTCGGTCGCCGACACGTCACTTTGTTGCCCGGCCAAGAGGTTGTAGTGGACCTGCATGATGATTCGTGAGCCTTGCGGCAGCGGAACCCCGAGGCCCTCCTGATAGATCGCCTCACCACTGCCAGGGGCCCAGGCACCCAGCCACGGGGCATCGTCCATCGCGAGGGAGTCACCGGTGCGGGTGTCCCCGAAGCAGGTCCACCCCGGTCCCTCCTCGCTATCGTCCACCTGCTCGGCGACCGAGACTCGCTCGGGTGGGACCCGGAAGAGGATCACATGGTGCACGACCTCCGGGTTGCCCGGCAGCACGTGGGTGCCGGTCAAGAACACGTCGCGATCCAGCTCCGGATCAAGCAGGAAGCACCGATAGTCGTCGGTCCCTACTCCGGTCGGTGGAGCTGGGGTGTACGCGTCGGGCATGGTCAGCACCAGGGCGGACTCGCCGGTCCGAAGCGGCGCAGATTCGGGCTCCTCGACCGCCGGACCGGAGTGTTCCATCCCGTGCGCACGATCGCTCGGAGCGGAGGCTGTGCCGCTGACGTCCCCATCGCTCGAGGTATCTGACTCCTGACCACAGGCCGCAAGAGTTGACAACAACAACGCCGTCGCAAGTGCCCTGGCGACAAGCATCGGTCTCATCGACGCGATCATCCCGGTGGCCAGCCCATCGCCCGTCCTCCTAACAGGTGGAGGTGCACATGGAAGACCGATTGACCGGCAAGGGCGCCGGAGTTGAAGACCAGGCGGTAGTCGGTCAGGCCTTCGAGACGCGCCACCTGATCCGCTGCGGTGACCAGGGCACCTACCGCGCCGGGATCCTCCGCGGCGAGGGCCCCGGCGTCCACGTGGTGTTCCGTCGGGATCGCCACCAGGTGGACCGGTGCCTGAGGCGCGATGTCTCGAAAGATCATGAGACTGTCGGTTCGATGGACGATGTCCGCGGTCAGCTCGCCCCGCACGATGCGACAGAACAAGCACTCGGACATGGCGCCAGAATACGGGTGGGTGCTAGCTCGTCGATCGGGGATCGGGCACCCTCGTCCAGCGCCCCGTCCGGCTGAGCAGGGCCGCCGTGGCCGCCACCCCGGCGGTTGAGGTGCGCAGCACCTCAGTGCCCAGCCCCACCACGTGGCCACCGGCATCGTGGAAAGCCGACACCTCGTCGTCGGTGAGGCCGCCCTCTGGGCCGACCACGACCAACACCACCCCTGTGCTGGGGATCTCGAGCGAGCCGAGTGGGGCCGGCGCGGACTCGTGCAGGATCACCGCGAGGTCGACGCTGTCCACCACGGTGATGAGCTCGGGGGTCGAGATCTGCGTCGAGATCTCGGCCAACCAGG
>JAKFXV010000114.1 GCA_021731205.1 Nocardioides sp.
CGGATCTACTCAGTGGCATACCCGCGCACACCAGATCGAAAAACTCATCACGGATCTCACACGCAATCACTCGGCGCACAACAACGCTCCATCTCAGGTTGCGTTGCCTCCACCGATTGAATCCGCGATCCTTCTCGCCTGCGAAATTGCCAACAAGTCCGACATTTCGTGAGCGGTCCCCTCCTCTGGCGGTGTGGCGAGGTGCGGGGTGCCTGAGAGAATCGCCAGGTGACGCCGTCGGATCCCCTCGCCACCGACGTGCTCGTCGTGGGGGCCGGTCCGGCCGGGTCGGCGGCGGCGGCCTGGGCCGCACGCGCTGGTCTGGACGTTCTGCTCGTCGACGCGGCGGTGTTCCCACGGGACAAGACCTGCGGCGACGGGCTGACCCCGCGCGCCATCGACGAGCTCGGTCGGCTCGGACTCACCGAGTGGCTTCGAGCGCACACGGTGAACCACGGCCTGCGGCTGCACGGCTTCGGCAGCGTGCACCAGTTGCGTTGGCCCGGAGGCTCGCTGCCCGACTGGGGTTCGGCGGTCGCACGGACAGAGCTGGACGATCACCTGCGCACCACGGCGATCAAAGCCGGGGCTGAGGCCATCGACGGTGCCCGAGCCGTCGGCGTACGAATGAACACGTCCGGGGTCGACGCCGTCGTGTTCGAGCGAGCGGCGCAGGGGAGATCCGAGGTCGAACGGTTCGAGGTGTCGTGTCGCCGTCTCATCGTGGCCGACGGGGTGCGGTCGCCGCTCGGCAAGCTGTTGGGTCGGGAGTGGCACCGCGACACGGTGTACGGCGTCGCAGGGCGCAGCTATGTCACCTCCGGGAGGGCCGACGATCCGTGGATCAGCTCCCACCTCGAGCTCCGCGACGAGGCCGGCAGCCTGCTGTCCGGCTACGGGTGGATCTTCCCGCTCGGCGGCGGCCAGGTGAACCTCGGCGTCGGGGCGCTGGCCACGGCAAAGCGTCCGGCCAATATCGCCATCAAGCCCCTGATGCGGTTCTACGCCGACCAACGGACCGACGACTTCGAGCTCACCGGAGAGTTACGCGCTCCGGCGTCGGCGCTGCTTCCGATGGGTGGGGCCGTCTCCGGTGTCGCCGGCCCCAACTGGGCCGTGATCGGAGACGCCGCCGGTTGCGTCAACCCACTCAACGGCGAAGGGATCGACTACGGGCTCGAGACTGGACGGCTGATCGTGGAGCTGCTGGGCGAGAACCGGTCGTTGGAGCACGCCTGGCCGGGGCTGCTCCAGCGCCACTACGGAGAGGCGTTCTCCGTCGCGCGACGGCTCGCCGGGCTGTTGACGGTGCCGCGTTTCCTGCCCGCGTTCGGTCCGCCCGGCATGAGGTCGGACTTCGTGATGACGCTGGCAGTGCGCTGGATGGGCAACCTCGTCACCGACGAGGACCGCGATCGGGCGGCTCGGATCTGGCGCTGGGCCGGGAGACGTTCGCTGGCTCGTGATCACCGAGCGCCGTTCACGTGAGCAGCGACCGCTGGTATCCCCTCTCCGTGGCGGCCGGACGAGTAGCGCTGAAAGCCTTGGACGTGCGGCTTCGGATCGAGGGCGAGCAGCACATCCCCGCCGCCGGGCCGGCTTTGATCGCCGCGACCCATGTGTCGTACGTCGACTTCATCAAACTCGCGGAGACGGCCCGCCGCCGGGGCCGCCAGGTCCGCTTCTTCGCCAGGCACGACCTCTGGCACCCACCGGGCCTGTCCCGCCCGATGACCTCGATGCGGCATATCCCGGTCGACCGCGCCGCTCCGGCGGGAGCGTTCCTGGCCGCACGCCGGCTGTTGCGCGACGGAGAGCTCGTGGGGAACTTCCCCGAGGCCGGGATCTCGTACTCGTTCACCGTGCGCTCCATGATGCGCGGGACGTCAGCCCTGGCCCGCGACACCGGGGTGCCGGTGATCCCGATAGCGCTGTGGGGAGGGCAGCGCATCTACAGCGTCGGCAGACCTCGCATGGGAAAGGTCAACCGACGCGACTTCACCCGCGGCCGTCGGCTCGACGTGCTGTGCGGACCACCCATGTCGTACGACGCCGGAGCGGACCTGGACTCGTGGACCAGACGCCTCGGGTCGGTGCTGACCGGTCTGCTCGAGGAGTTGCAGGGCCGTCCGGAACACCGACCGGTCGCCGGTGAGTATGCCCCGTGGTACCCCGCTCACCTCGGCGGTCACGCCCCGACGAGGCGTGAGGCTGAGCGCCTCGAGGTGGTTCCACGCGCCGCCCTCCGCCCGGACTGGGGTCCGATGTCGGACGACGGCTAGAACCCCTCCAGGGTTGCGGCCCTAGGCTGGCGCGATGAGCGAGCCGCCGCGGGTCCAGCGCGTGGCGGCGTACGCCGTCATCATCCGCGACGAGGAGATCCTGCTCGCGCAGCTGGCGCCGAGGGTCACAGCAGCGGAGCTGTGGACGCTGCCCGGCGGAGGTGTCGATCACGGCGAGCATCCCCGAGAGGCGGTGCTGCGCGAGGTGTGGGAGGAGACCGGTCTCGAGGTCGAGATCTCGGAGGTGGCGCGGGTCTACTCCGGGCACCTGCCGGGCGCTTCCAGGGACGACCGACGGGTGGATCTGCACGCGATCCGCGTGGTGTACGCCGGCTGGGTCCGGCAGGGCTCTCCCGAGCCGCGTGTGATCGAGGAGAACGGCTCCACGGTGGCCGCGGCGTGGCAGTCGATCGAGGCGGTTCTCGATGGCCGGGTTCCCGTCGCGGGAGTGGTGCGAGAGGCGCTCCACGACGTCCACCCGGCTCGGTTGCAGCGGATCGCGGCGTACGCCCTGATCCGGCGCGACGGCGAGGTGTTGTTGACTCGGCTCTCGGTGACGGCTCCGCGGACCGGCCACTGGACGCTGCCGGGCGGCGGGCTCGAGCACGGCGAGTCCCCCGCTCAAGCGGCGGCACGAGAGGTGGCCGAGGAGTGCGGAGTCACCGCCGAGATCGGTCGCCTCGTCGGGGTGCACGACGTGCACTTCACCGGCACGGCACCCGACGGGCACACCCAGGACTACCACGGCGTCCACATCGTGTACGACGCCGCGCT
>JAKFXV010000331.1 GCA_021731205.1 Nocardioides sp.
CATCCACACCGTCACCGGCATCTACCTGGAGTTGCGACATGGCTGACGTCCTCCCGCTTCATCCCTACGCGCCGCCGGTCGACGAGAAGAGCCTCTTCGCGCCCGATGCGTCGCTTCGGACCCTGATCCCGGGCGGCTCCGACCTCGTGGTGAACCAGACCTTCGGCGAAGATGACTGGGATCTGGCCGGACACCCCACCTGGTCCTCGAAGGCTGGAGACCAGACAGTGTTGGCGTTCAGCCGGCTCTCACCCCGCTGGCGCGTGGTCGCGAAGCACCTCGCGCTCTTCCAGATGGACCCCCAGCTGGCGGGCGACCTGGCGCCCTCGAGCTCCATCGCAGAACGAAGCCTGAGTACGACGCGATGATGGCCGAGCGCGACAAGAAGGTGCGACGTATCCATCCGGTCCCTGATCTTCCGGATGCGGGGGAGTAGGCGTGGCGGCTGAAGTCCCGGGTTGGTGCAAGCAATGCGGCGCGACGCTCACTCACGACGCGCGGCCGCAGGGCAGGGCGAAGGAGTTCTGCGGTGCCACTTGCCGCCAGCGATTCGGCCGGACACAGCGGCTGCGCCGTGAGTTGGAGAAGGAGGTCGGGCTGACGGAGAAGCAGATCGGCAGACTGCTCGCCCGGTTCAACGTGTCGGTCAGAACGTGACGTCGAACTGTCACGAATCGCCTGCCGGTTTCGGTTGGCCCGCAGCTGCCTCTGGGGGGATCACTCCCAGTCGCTGTCGGGCCGGCGGGTCGGAGCTAGGATCCGCCGGCGGCTGGGGATACTCGATGCGTGCGAGGGGACCGACACGTCCGGGGGACAGGGGCCCTTCGCCCAAGTCCAGTTGAGCCAATAACGCGGTGGCTGTGGCGCACCTGGTGCGCCACAGCCACCGCGTTCTGACGTTCGGGCGGAATGCGTGCGGGACCGTCAGGTCCCGCAGTACGTCACGTAGGCGTCTGTGAAGTCAGCCGGGGCGGGCTGGGCGTACGCCTCGCCGCCCGGCTGCTCGTCGTACGGCGAGGTCACCTTGTCGAGCAGCAGCACGAGCGGTCCGAGGTCGTCCCCGCGGGCGGCTTCGAGAGCCTCCTCGACCAGGTGATTGCGGGGGATGTACGCCGCGTTGACCCGGTCCATCTCCGCGGCGACCACCAGCGGGTCCCGGTCGCCGAGCCGGGTCCGCCAGCGCTCCTGCCAGGCGTCGAACGCCGCGAGGTCCAGCACGGTGCCACGCACCGCGTCAAGGTCGCCACGCAGCGACCGCGACAATCCGCGCCAGGTGCCGGTGAAGTCCAGGCGCTCGGACTGCATCAGCGTCAACAACTCAGCCACCAGCTCGCGATCAGCTTCGGCCGGTGCGGATGTAAGGCCTAGCTTGGCCCGCATCCGCCCCAGCCAGGACGCGTCGAAGAGGGGGTAGAACCTCTCGACCTCGGCTGTGGCGATCTCCACTGCTGTTTCGGTCTGACCGGCCAACAGCGGCAACAGTGCCTCGGCGAAGCGCGACAGGTTCCACACCGCGATCGGGGGTTGGTTGCCGAACTGATAGCGACCGCCGGTGTCGATGGAGCTGAACACCGCCCGTGCGTCGTAGCGGTCCAAGAAGGCACACGGTCCGTAGTCGATGGTCTCGCCCGAGATCGTCATGTTGTCGGTGTTCATGACGCCGTGGACGAAGCCCACCGCCATCCACGAGGCGATCAGGTCCGCCTGGGTGGCCACGACGGCACCCAGCAGACCTCGATAACGATCCTCGGCGTCGACCAGCTCGGGATAGTGCCGCTCGATCGCGTAGTCGGCCAAGGTCCGCAGTTGATCGACGCTCCCTCGGGTGCGCACCAGCTCGAAGGTGCCGACTCGCAGGTGGCTGGCGGCGACCCGAGTCAGCACGGCGCCGGGTTCGACCCGCTCGCGGCGGATCTGCTCCCCGGTCGATGCCACCGCCAGCGCCCGGGTGGTCCGGACACCGAGCGCATGCATGGCTTCGCCCACGACGTACTCGCGGAGCGCCGCGCCCAGCACGGCCTTGCCGTCCCCACGACGCGAGAACGCCGTCGGTCCGGAGCCCTTGAACGCAATGTCGCGTCGCCGGCCATGGGCGTCGATCAGCTCGCCGAGCAGCAACGCGCGTCCGTCTCCGAGGATCGGATTGAACTGGCCGAACTGATGGCCGGCGTACGCCTGAGCGAGCGGCCGGGCATCGTCGGGGACGGTGCTGCCCGCCAACTCGGCCACTCCGGCGGGGCTTCGCAGGTGGTCCGGGTCCAGGCCGAGCTCGATCGCCAATGCGTCGTTGAGCAGCACCAGAGCGGGTGCTGGAGCGACGTCGGGCACCCCAGGAACGTAGAACCCGGACAACGTCTCGGCGTAGGTCTGCTCGAAACCCCAGCGCATTGTCGACTCACCTCCCACATCGAGCGTAGACGCTCCAGGTTGCGCGCCTCACTTTGAGACGGCTGTTTCCATTGCGGCCACGTCACGGCATGATCGGGGCATCGACTGGCGGGGGCCGGGGTCTGTTCAGAGAGGTCAAATTCCACGATGCGTGAGGTGGTAGGTGCGGCCCTTGGGCCGCAGATCTCCTTCGTGGGCCCCTTCGGAGTCGGCAAGACAACTGCGGTTCTCAGTGTCTCAACGAGCCAGGTCGTGATGACCGAAGTGTTCAGTTCCAACGCCCAGTCGCCAGCGGGCAAGCACCTCAAGTCCACCACCACCGTCGGACTCGAAATCGGCGAGTGGATCGCGGCCGACGGTCGGGTGGTGTGCATCGTCGGAACGCCCGGTCAGGAGCGCTTCGACATGGTCCGACGCTCGGCAATGCCGCGCAGCAACGCGGTCGTGCTCTGGCTCTATGGCGGGCATCCCGAGGCGCTGATGGACGCCGAGCTCTGGCTCGAGTTCGTCGCCAAGGAGATCCCGAGCCGCAAGCTCGTGGTTGCCATTACTCGGGTCGACGACGACGAATCGGCGTTGCGTCCCTTCCGAACCGTCATCGACCGTTTCGACGTGAACATCCCGGTCGTCGTCGCGGACCCACGCGATGGTGACTCGG
>JAKFXV010000329.1 GCA_021731205.1 Nocardioides sp.
ACAGACACCTCGCCCCGGCCCTCGGAGGTAGGGACGGTGGCGCGAGTGACCAGCAGGTCGACCGGCTCGTTCCCGCCAGCTGGGCAGACCAGGTCGATCGACGCCAACGGCGCAGTCGTCGGAGCCACCGACGAAGCGGGGGATTCAACCGGTTGCACCGTCGCCAGGGCTCCGACGAGCAGGGCCGGAACTCCGATGGTGGCAAGCAGCAACGGGGACCACCCTCGTCGTACACCGCTCTCGGCGCGGCGAGTGCCCCCAGTCGATCCGGCAGTCGACCCGGAAGTGGGGTCAGCCATCCAGCTCACGCCCGTCGGGATCGGTGCGCTTGCGCCCGGGGCCACACATGATCAACGCGACGACCAGGGCCACCAGCTGCCCGCCGACGAGCAGCGGTCGATATCCGCCGCTGGTCGCGGCCACGGCACCGGCCTGGGGAGGTTGGTCGACCTGCCAGGCTCGGGTCGCGCGGTTCTCAGCACTCACCGGAGTCAGCCCGCTCACCGCGTCGAGACCGGCAGCCACCCGGCCATCGGCCGGCGCCGTCAGCACGACGTACTCGATGCCTTTCGCAGCGAGACCCGCCACCTGCTCAGGGGCCGGGCTCGAGGCCAATGCCCGTACCGTCGCCGTGAGTGAGGCATCCACCGGCGCCAACGACACGATCTCGTCCTCGCCCACCGTGAGGCCGTCCCCGCGACGCACGACGTAGCGCAACCCGTGCGCGACGGACCCACGGACCACGAGCACTCCATGATCGGGCGAGACCAGCGAGCTCTGTGTCATGTACTCCGGGATGTCCGGCCGCTCCGGGGCGGCCAGCCGATCGGGCGCGTAGCCGCCTGCCCACACCAGCCCTGCCACGGGGACCGCAGCAAACAGGGCCACGAGACCGCGCCCCCAGGCAACGGTGCCGTCCGAGCTGGTGCTCTGGAGCAGGCCCTGCGCCGCCAGCGTGATCGCCACGATCGCCGCCCCGGAAAGGAACACCGAGATCACGCCCAGCGACGGCGTGATGGTGAGAGTCGGCAACTCGAGCCTCACGCGACCGAGTAGCGCCGCGACCAGCGCCCCCGAGCACGCGACCATCCAGCACAACAGCACCGGGAGTCTCGTCGAACGTGGCACCAGTGCGGCCACCGCCAACAGCGGGAGGATGCCGCCCACGAGCCGCGGCGCGGCGCCCACCCCGAGCTGGCCGAGCACCAGATCCAGTCCATCAGCGGCGACGAACGGCAATCGTCCGGCCTCGAACAACAGCCCCGGCGCAGCACCTTGCAGCACCAGCGGCAGCCACCACGGCGCGAGCAATCCGCCCGGAAGCGCCAGCGCCAACACCGGTGGCCCCCACGCGGAGCGAGGTTTCAGAGTGGGTAGCGACAGCGCGGTGATCGTCGCGAAGATCAACCCCGCGATGGCCGCGCCGACCAACCAGAACTGTGGGGCGAAGCAGACCAGGGCCGACAACAGCACGCCGGCCCGCCACCCGGCGCGCCAGCGGCGGGCCGGGCTCGGCTCCGCGAAACCCAGCGCCGCATGCGCGAGCCACGGCAACACCGCAGCTGCGGCGACCACCCCGAACCGGCCCGAGCTCCAGGCGCCGGTGCTGACGACGGCCAAGGCGTACGCCGCTGCACCCACCAGCAGCACCATGGGCGGCATGCCCCGTTGATCGAGCAGATGCCCAGACACCCGCAGCAACCGCCAGGCACCCCAGAACGCAACGGGCACGGCCAGCCACATGAGAGCGGCGATCACGACCCCGGACTCGCCGGGAAGGAGAAAGTCCGCGATGGCGAAGGGCATCACGTAGGGCGGCGCGGGGATCGACGTTCCCTGACCCAAGGCGTGCCAACCCTCGACGTGCAGGCGCCACCAGGGCGCATCGCCCGTAGGACTCGGGGCCAGCGCGCCCAGCCCCGATCCGAAGTCCCCACTCAGAGCGGTCCGCAGTGACCAGCCCGAGATGACGAGGAACGCACTGATCGCCAACGCGATCGGGGAGGTGAGGAAGCGCAGCAGGAGACTCGGCTCGGGTTCGGGGAACTCGTCCTGGTCGTCGGGCACGTATCGACGGCGCCGGTCCGTGGCCCCCACCGGCAACTGTCGCTCCAGCGACCCCGGGCGGGCCAGGCGCCGGCGCTCCGCCACATCTTGAGCCTGCTGGGTGAGCGCAGCGAGCAGATCGGAGATGAAGTCCAGCCCGTGTCGATACGGCACCCACCAGGGCGCGAGCAGTCGTCGTACGCGCTCTGGATCGCGGGCGACCAACCGCTCGCGTTCGCGGCGCGCCCGTCGCAGCTGGCCAGGGGACGCATACAAGGAAAGCACCGCCGCGAGCTCATCGAGCGCCTGCCCGACGGCTCGAGTGGCCAGGAACCCGAGGACCCGCAGCAGGCTGCCGAACAGGATCCTGACGGCCTGCCAGGGCAGGCTTCGCGCAGGGACGTTCGCGAGCAAGGTGAAGAGCGCGGCCCGACGCTCCGCGAAGTGCGTATGCCGCCCGGTCAGCGGGGTTCGGCGAACGCCTCGGTGGGCGGCCTCGGCATGGAACACCACCGCGCTCGGGACGGCGACCGTCCGGAAGCCGGCTCGCGCGGCGCGCCAGCCCAGATCGAGGTCGTTGCAGAAGATCGGCAACTGTTCGTCGAAACCACCGAGTTCGGCCAGCACCGTCCTACGCACCAACATGCCGGCGGAGTGCACCGCCAGAACTTCACGCTCGTGGTCGTGTTGGCCCTGGTCATACTCACCACGCTCCAGCCCGGTTTCGCGTCGACCGGTCCCGGAGATCGTGACGCCCACCTCGAGAATTCGGCGAAGTGAAGGCCACTCCCGCAGCTTGGGGCCGACGATGTCCACGCGTGGATCGCGTTCGACGTAGTCGAGCAAGGCGGCGAGCGCCCCGGCATCGGGCGTGGAGTCGTCATGCAGGATCCAGAGCCACTCCGCGTCGGGCGCTGCGTCGAAGCCCAACGTGACGGCCGCTGGAAACGACGTGGCCGCGGACGCGGCAATCACGGACTGAGCACCGAAAGCAGCCG
>JAKFXV010000075.1 GCA_021731205.1 Nocardioides sp.
CTCCGTGGCGGCCCTTCGGTCGATCGGTATCCAGCCCGATGCCGTGGTGTGCCGAGCTGATCGTGAACTGCCGCAGAGCATCAAGCGCAAGATCTCCTTGATGTGCGACGTGGACGAGGAGGCGGTGGTGACCGCGGCCGATGCGCCATCGATCTACGACATCCCCAAGGTCTTGCACCGCGAAGGCCTGGACGCCTATGTCGTACGCCGGCTCGACCTGCCCTTCCGCGACGTCGATTGGACCGACTGGGACGACTTGTTGCGCCGCGTGCACCACCCCAAGGAGGCCGTCACGGTCGGGTTGGTCGGCAAGTACATCGATCTCCCCGACGCCTACCTCTCGGTCGCCGAAGCGCTGCGGGCCGGCGGCTTCGCGCACGAGGCCAAGGTGGCCGTGCGCTGGATCCCATCCGACGAGTGCGAGACCCAGTCCGGGGCGGCGAAGCAGCTGGCCGACGTCGACGCCGTCTGCGTCCCGGGAGGGTTCGGCATCCGGGGCATCGAAGGCAAGCTGGGTGCGCTGACCTACGCTCGCACGCACGGCGTCCCGACCCTGGGACTGTGCCTGGGTCTGCAATGCATGGTCATCGAGTACGCCCGGTCCGAGGCAGGTCTCCCCAAAGCGGGGTCGACCGAGTTCGACCCGGACTGCCCGGAGCCGGTGATCGCGACGATGGAGGAACAGAAGTCCTTCGTCGAGGGCAGCGGGGACCTCGGTGGCACCATGCGCCTGGGGCTCTACCCGGCCGAGCTGCGTGACGGCTCGGTGGTTCGCACGGCCTACGGCGCGGGCGTCGTACACGAGCGGCATCGGCACCGCTACGAGGTCAACAACGCCTATCGGGACCAGTTGGAGGAGTCCGGCCTGGTCTTCTCGGGGACCTCACCTGATAACAACCTGGTCGAGTTCGTGGAGCTGCCCCGCGAGGTGCACCCCTACTACGTAGCCACCCAGGCGCATCCCGAGCTGCGCTCGCGACCCACGCGGCCGCACCCCCTCTTCGCGGGACTGATCGGTGCGGCGCTGGACCGACAGCGCGAGCTGCGATTCCCTCTCGACGAGTCGACTCTGCACCGGCCCTGACTGGTCTATTCCGCCGGTGGCCGGGCCCGGCAGCGACCAACGTCCGCGGCGAGCCGACGAGTATCGTCGCCGACGAGGCGGTTGCCGCCCGTGAGTCGCGAGGTGAGGAGATTCGATGCGCGTCGGCGTCCCCAAGGAAGTCAAGAATCACGAGTACCGAGTGGCGATCACGCCCGCCGGTGTCCATGAACTGGTGTTGCACGATCACGAGGTCGTGATCCAGGCCGGAGCCGGACTGGGCTCGTCCATCACCGACGAGGAGTACGTCGCCGCGGGGGCTCGAATTCTCGACACTGCCGACGACGTGTGGGGCACCGCAGAGATGATCCTCAAAGTCAAGGAGCCGATTGCTGAGGAGTACCACCGGATGCAGTCCGGCCAGGTGCTGTTCACCTACCTCCACCTTGCCGCCGACAAACCCCTGACCGAAGAACTGATGGCGCGAGGGGTCACCGGCATCGCCTACGAGACCGTGCAGACGCCCGATGGGGCGCTGCCGCTCCTAGCACCGATGAGCGAGGTGGCAGGGCGGCTGGCGCCGCAGGTGGGCGCGCACACGATGATGCGCGCGCAGGGGGGCCGCGGCGTGTTGATGGGCGGTGTGTCTGGGGTGTACGCGGCGAAGGTGGTCGTGATCGGGGCGGGCGTGTCGGGTATGAACGCCGCCGCTATCGCCCTCGGCATGCAGGCCGAGGTGCTGCTGCTCGATCTGAACATCGAACGGCTGCGGCAGGCCGACCGCATCTATCAGGGTCACATGCAGACCGTCGCCTCCAACCGCTTCGAGATCGAGCGCGCCTGCCTGGACGCCGACATGGTCATCGGTGCGGTGCTGGTGCCGGGGGCCAAGGCGCCGACGCTGGTCTCCAACGACCTCGTGTCACGCATGAAGCCCGGTGCTGTGCTCGTCGACATCTCTATCGACCAGGGAGGGTGCTTCGAGGATTCACGCCCGACCACCCATGCCGAGCCGACCTATCCCGTGCACGAGACCGTGTTCTACTGCGTCGCGAACATGCCCGGGGCGGTGCCGCACACCTCGACGTACGCCCTGACCAACGTCACCCTCCCGTACGCCGTGTCCCTGGCCGGGAAGGGCTGGCGTCAGGCCTGCCGTGACGATCACGCACTCGCATTGGGGCTCAACACCCATGCCGGGCAACTGACCAACGCACCGGTCGGCGAGGCCACGGGCATCGCCGCCGCATCCCTAGAGAGTGTGCTGGCCTGAGTGCGCGATGATGCGCCCATGAGCCAACCGGTCGAGCCTGTGGCGGGCGGGTCGATCGCCCGAGCGATCACGACGTACCTCGATCATCTGGCGGTCGAGCGCGGGCTGGCCCACAACACCCTCACGTCGTACCGCCGGGATCTGTCCCGTTATCGGCACTTCCTGGCCGACGAAGGGATCGATGAGCTGTCCACGATCAGCGAAGACGTCGTGACCCGCCTCGTGGCGCGCCTGCGCTCGGGAGACCCGGACCATCCGCCGTTGGGTTCTGCATCCACCGCGCGGACGATCGTGGCCGTTCGCGGGTTCCACCGCTTCGCGGTCCGTGACGGCCTGGCCGCACATGATCCGGCCGGCGGGGTGCGACCGCCGACACCGCCGAAACGGTTGCCCAAGGCCCTGACGCTGTCGGAGGTAGAGGCCATCCTCGAAGCGGCGGGCAACTCCGAGTCACCACTGGGTCTGCGCGACCGAGCCCTGCTGGAGCTGTTGTACGGAACGGGCGCTCGGATCTCCGAGGCGACCGGCCTCGACGTCGACGACATCGATTCGGTGGAGGCAACGGTTCGACTGTCGGGCAAGGGCGGCAAGGAGCGTTTGGTCCCGGTCGGCTCGTATGCATCGGCGGCCGTCGAAGGCTACTTGGTGCGGGGGCGACCGAGCCTTGCGGAGGCAGGCCGGGGCGACCCTGCGCTGTTCTTGAACTCGCGCGGCGGGCGGCTGT
>JAKFXV010000263.1 GCA_021731205.1 Nocardioides sp.
CGCCCGCAGCCCCGGCGACAGCGCTGTTGAGCCTCGCCGCGCCCTGCGAGCCGCCGGTGACGAGCAGCGTGGGTCGCTAGGCATCCAGACCGAACGATGCCCTCGCCTCCGCGCGCACAGCCTGGCGATCCAGCTGCGAGATCATTCGACGCAACGGCAGCCCCACGAACTGTGCGTGCGGCAACGGGGTGTCGGGGAAGCTCACGGCGGCCGTCCGGGTCAACCGGGCGCCGACCTTGTTCGCCAGCCCGGGCAGCGCATTCTGCTCGTGCACGACGATCGGGACGGCCCTGCGTCGCGCCGCGAGGTACGCCGGCATGGCGACATAGCCCCCGAAGCCCACCAGCACCTCCGGCTCGATCCGGTCGATCACGGCGAGGGCTTCGCGTATCGCACGACCCAACCGGGTGGGCACCCGCGCCAAGTCGGCACCGATCGCGCGAGGCAGCGGAACCGGGGAGATCAGCTCGAGTGGATAGCCCGCGGCCGGCACGACGGTGGTCTCCAGACCGCGAGGGGTGCCCAGACAGGTCACCTCGATCGCCGGGTCGAGTCGGACCAAGGCGTCAGCGGTGGCCAGCAGCGGAGAGGTGTGGCCTGCGGTGCCCCCTCCCGCCAACAGTGCGCGCATCACGCTAACGAGCTCCGCGGGCCGAGAGCCCGACAGCTCGCGGTCGTTTGCGCGCGGCGAGGGCTCGCGCCACGTCGGGTTGTCGGCGCGCGAAGCCGATCACCAGCCCCAAGGCGACCAGCGAGGGCACCAGGGCCGACCCGCCGTAGGAGACCAACGGCAAGGGAATGCCGATCACGGGTAGCAACGCCAAGACCATCCCGACGTTGATCATCATCTGTCCGAGCAGCCAGACCACGATGCCGAAGGAGGCGTACCGCACGAACGGATCGGTGGCCTGCAGGGCGATCTTGGTGGCGGAGTAGGCGACGGCGAGGAACAACACGACGACGAGCAGCGTGCCGGCCAGGCCCAACTCCTCACCGAGCACGGCGAAGATGAAGTCGGTGTGCGCTTCGGGCAGCGTGCCCCACTTCTGGCGGCCGGCACCGATGCCCTCTCCGAACACGCCACCAGACGACAGCGCCAGCAGCCCGTGCGCGGACTGCCAGCCGGAGTCGGCGTAGTCCCGGAACGGGTCGGTGAAGCTGGTGAGTCGGGAAAGGCGTTCCTGGTCGCTCGCGGCCAGCGTGAAGACCAGTACGCCCACCGTGGACAGGGCCAGCCCGAACAACTTGCCAGGCGTGCCGACGATCCACAACATGGCGAGCCCGATCGCGAACAGCACCAACGCGGTGCCGAGATCGCGCTGCCAGAGCACCAACCCGATGATCACCATCAGCCCAGGCAGAACCGGCACCAAGATGTGGTGGACCGAGCCCAACAGCCGATCCTTGTTGGCGTAGACGTGGGCGGCCCAGAGGATCACCGCGAGCTTGGCGATCTCGGAGGGTTGGACGTCGACCGGGCCGAGCGCGAGCCAGTTCGTCTGAGAGTTCCTGGTCACGCCGAGGCTGGTCGTCGTGAGCGCGAGCAGCACGGCGGCCACGATCAACCCCGGCCAGGCCAGCGCGCGGATCAGCCGGATCGGCAACCGGGAGGCCAGCAGCGCAGCCGGCACGCCGATGAGCACCCAGGTCAGCTGGCGCTTGACGACGGCGTAGGAGTCGCCGTCGTACTCCTTGAAGGACCACACGCTCGAGGCGCTCAGCACCATGATCAGGCCGATCGTCAACAACAGCGCAGTGGAGCCAAGCAGGAGGTAGTACGCCGTGAGCGGCCGACTCATGGCGTGGCGCAAGGCGGCCCAGCGGGCGCCGAGTGCGGCTGCGCCCGTGCGCGGGTCTACGCCAACGTCGGCCGTCGTCATCGCTCCCCTCTCCGCTCGCCCCGGGGACCGCTCCTCGGGTAGCTCACTGCTGAGTCGTGACCACGATGCTCACTGGTGCCACGTGCGCACGGCGGCTGCGAACGCGTCGCCGCGCGCCGCGTAGTCGACGAACTGGTCCATCGACGCGCACCCGGGAGCGAGCAGAACCGTGTCGCCCGCGCGGGCCAGGCCCGACGCTGCAGCCACGACCCGGTCCATCACGTTCGAGGCGGTGGTGTCAGTGAGACTCGTGTTTTCTCCTGTGACTTCTGGGACAAGAGTCTCTCCGGGCTCGACCTCGATGACGGGCACATCGGGCGCGTGTCGCGCCAGGGCCTCGGCGATGACCGCACGATCTCGGCCGAGCAGCACCACCCCGCGAAGGCGGTCCCGGGTCGCAAGCACGAGGTCATCGAATGACGCACCCTTCGCCAATCCCCCAGCGATCCAGACAACGCTGTCGAAGCCGCGCAGTGAGGACGTCGCCGCATGCGGGTTGGTCGCCTTCGAATCGTCGACCCACCGCACGCCGGCGTATTCGGCGACCTCGCTGATCCGATGTCCGGCCGGAGTGAAGCTGCGCAGCCCGGCCTGGACCGCCAACGGGGGCACGCCATGAGCCCGGGCCAGGGCCGCCGCGGCCAGGGCGTCGGCCACGAAGTGCGGCGCGGGGTGAGCCAGGTCGGCAATGGTGCACAGCTCGGCCGCGCTGGTGGCGCGGTTGGGCACGAAGGCGCGGTCCACGAGGATGTCGTCGACCACGCCCAGCATGCCGGCACTGGGTGTGCCGAGGGTGAAACCGATGGCCCGAGCGCCCTCGGCGACCTCCGCTTCTCGGACCAGTCGCTCGGTGCTCGGATCGGCCACGTTGTAGACACAGGCACGCTGCACGCCTTGGTAGATGCGGCCCTTGTCGGCCGCGTAGGCCGTCATCGGGTCCGGGAGACCCTCGGCGTACCAGTCGAGGTGATCTTCTGCGACGTTGAGCACGACGGCCGACTCGGCGGCCAGCGACGAGGTGTAGTGCAACTGGAAGCTCGACAGCTCCACCGCGAGCACGTCGTACGGTCTGGGGTCCATCACGGCCTCGACGATCGGCATGCCCACATTGCCGACCGCCGCCGAACGCAGCCCAGCCGACTGCAAGAT
>JAKFXV010000130.1 GCA_021731205.1 Nocardioides sp.
AGTGCGGCTATCGCGGTTCTGGTTTCGAGCGTCTCCGATGACCCGGCGAGCCAGATCGGCGCCTGCACGGCGACCCGGACGACGCACGGTGCGACCAGCAGCCAGGTCAGCTTCGCGCACAGCGAGACGATCTGCCGGTCCTGTCGCCATGCGGTCGGATCACCGGTGACGCTGCCGACCATGAACCCGACCAACGGCCAACCGAGCAGCACGCTCGCGGCCAGAGCCACGGCGTAGCCGGAGTTGTAGAGGATGCCGGGCAGGAAGTACGCCAGCGCCTGCTCGTCCTCGCTGCCTCCAGAGCGGGCCGAGAGCGTGACGAACAACCAGCCGATGCCGATGCCGAACAACGCGTTGAGCACGAACTGGGGGGTGGATCGCTGCACGATTCGCAGCGCGAGCATGGCGAGGGCAGCGGTTATGCTCACCAGCAGGGCGTTGCGCATCTCGCGCGTCGACAACCAGGTGATCGTGAACAGCAAGGTCGGGATGGCCGCCTCGATCATGCCTCGTCGTCCGCCGAGGGCCTTCGCCAGCGACTGCCTGACCACGGCCTCGACGGTCTCCGTCGCCGAGACTGCCGGCGGGTCGCTGGCCACGTCCTCAGGACCCGACATCACGCCCGCAGTTCGTAGCGCGGGTTGAACATCACCGGCGACCGGTTCTGCACACCGATCCGGCCCTGCACCTCAATCGATCGCCCGGGGCCGATCCCCGCAATGCGCCGCCGGCCGAGCCAGATCACGGTGAGCACCTCCGACCCGTCGTCGAGCTCGGCCTCGAGGGCCGGGACCCCACCCCGTGGCCGCAGCGTCACCGTGCGGATGGTGCCCCGCACCTTCACCGGTTCGCGCACGGGTGCCTCTCGAATCGGGAGGCAGTCGTGGCGGGCGTGGGTCTTGCGCAGATCGGCGGCGTGCTGGTCGGCGCTGTCGGCCCACTTGGTCAGGGAACGACGGAACCGACCGCCCGGTGCAGGAGCAGAAGGTGTGTCAGGCACGGCGCCAGCCTAGTCCGCAGACCTAGTCCCCGACCTCGACTCGGGCATCCGGACCGGATGGTTGGTCGGCAGCGTCACCGGCAACGGGTCGCCGACGGGGAACGCACTGGTGCCACGTCGGACGACGACGGAGGCGAACACGTCGTCCCACGCGGCGGCCGCGTCCGGCTCGGCCGCGGGCGCCCCGATGAAACTCCCCCGGAGCAGCCAGCGGTCGCCGTTGACTCCCACCATCCGAGAGGCCAAGGTGGTCTGCCCGTCGGGGGTGTCGACGAGCACCTCGCTCAACAGTTCGGGCCCGAATCGTCCCTCGCGCTCCTCGAGGGTGCCTCCGCGGGCCGCCGCCTCGGCCAGGATCTCCGCACGAGCCCGAGACCACAGGTCCCCGTGCCGCGGCGCCGCGAACGCGCGGACCTCCAAGGCGCCGTCGGACCCGACGATCTGGATGGCCAGCACCTGGCTCGTGGCCTCGTTCATCTGGAGTCGGACTTCGCAGTCGGGCTGCACCGGGAGCAGCAGCGAGCCGAGGTCGATCCGGGCCGTCCCGTCGCCAGCAACGTCGTCGTAGTCGAACGGACCGCTCAACGGCTGCGCGGGCGCCACCGAGACATCGTCGTCTAGCGGCTCGGGCTCGTTCTTGCGCCGGAACTTCACTGATCTCCTTCGTCAGGGGCGGAAGCCGCCGGTGGAACCGTACCCCCCGGTGCCCCGCGACGACCCCGGCAACTCGTCGACCTCGATGAAGCGGGCTCGCTCGAAGCGCTGGATGACCAACTGAGCGATCCGGTCCCCGCGGCGCACGTGCACGGCATCGACGCGGTCGTGGTTGATGAGGAGGACCTTGATCTCCCCTCGGTAGCCCGAGTCGATGGTGCCCGGGGTGTTCACGATCGAGAGACCGTGCCGGGCGGCCAACCCGGAGCGCGGGTGCACGAGCGCCACGAATCCTTCCGGCAACGCAACGGCCACTCCGGTCGGCACCAAGACTCGCTCCCCTGGCGCCAAGGTGACCTCCATCGCCGAAACGAGATCGGCACCCGCGTCCCCGGGGTGGGCATAGCTGGGCAGCGGCACGCCGGGGTCGAGCCGGGCCAAGGAGACGTCGAGCTCGCTGGTCACCGAGGCAGTCTAGGGTTGGCGCGGTGCAGAGCCCCACCCCCGTGCTGTACTCCGAGCGACTCCGCGTGCCGTTGCGGTGGTGGGTCCAGGGCACCCTCCTGGTCGCCAGTTTCTGGCTGGCCCTGATCGTCGCCGTGCCGGGATGGGCTCCATGGGGGATCACCGCCGCGGCACTCACGGGGATGGCGATCGGGTTCGGGTCCTACGCCGCCGACGTGATCGTCACCGAGCGCGAACTCATCGCCGGACGCGCCCGGATCGGGCTCGCGCACCTGGGAGCCAGCGAGGCCTTGGACGCGGAGCAGACGCGTCGAGTCGCCGGTGTCGACGCGGACGCGCGGGCCTACCTGCTGGTGCGGCCCTACCTGCGCGAGAGCGTGCGTGTCCCGATCACCGATCCCAGCGACCCCGCGCCGTACTGGCTGCTGAGCAGCCGTCGGCCCCACGAGTTGGCGCGAGCACTGGGCGCGGCCGCCGGATACGATGCGAGCAACGGTTAGGGAGGCGTGCGATGGCATCGAAGGTCGGGTCCGGGTTCACCTCGGTGGCCACTCTGGGCGCGGTGGTCCTCGCCAAGAAGGGACTCGATCGGTCGTGGCGTGCCGCGACCGGGAAGCGCCCTCCCGCGAACCCCGCCGATCCCGACGTCGAACTCAAGGACGCCCTGATCTGGGCGGTGTTCAGCGCCGCCGGCATCACCGTGGTGCGCTCACTTGCGGCGCGCAGGGCCGCGAGCTACGTCGCGCGCTCGACCGCTCCCCGGACATAGGTGCCCGGTGGCCGGCTCAGGCGCAGTCGCGACAGGTCATCGCCGTTGCGTCGGCCAACTGGCTGCGATGGTGCACCAGGAAACAACTCATGCAGGTGAACTCGTCGTCTTGCCGGGGGCGCACTTCCACGG
>JAKFXV010000223.1 GCA_021731205.1 Nocardioides sp.
CTCGTGGATCCCGCGGGTGCGGCGGTCGGTCTCGGCCGGGTGCGGGCGGAACACCGCGTCGTGGGCGAGACAGAACTCCTCGGCCGCCGTGGCCATCTGCTTGGTGCCGAGCGCAGCCTCGTGAAGCTGACCGAGGTAGGTCAGCGCGGCCGCCTTGTCGGGCTCGTCCAACGCATCTTGGGCCGCTGCCCACAGGATCTGCGATCCGACGACGGTGTTCGCGGCCTTGCGTTCGTCGGCGCTCCCGGCACGCCAGAAGGCCACGTCGGTGTCGGACCAGCCGAGCAGGTGGGCACCGGGCGGAAGTGGCGCGCTGTAGGGAGAAAGCACTGTCGACTGGACGACGTAGAACGGGCAGCCGACCAGTATCGCAAAGTCGTACGCCGACGCCCCGACGTCGGTGTGATGGCTGGTCGCGAGCACGGCGTTCATCCGCTCGAAGTAGCGCGGCAGCTCCTCGGGGAACAGGATCCGGGTGTCCCAGGGATGCTGCGGCAGCATCGGGCCGGCTCCGAACGGAGCGAGGATCGCGACCTTGGTCATGTCGAGGTGGGCCAGCGGCGCGAGCACGGCGTTGCGGTCGGCGGCGGTCGTCGACTCGAGGGCGACCAGCAGCCGCGGCGCGGAGCCGCCGATGAACAGCTCGAAGCGCGGATCGTGGGTCAGTTCGCGCAAGCCGATGCCGAGGCGGCCCAGGGCAGGGCGCGCCGCGCGCGCACGCCGCCAGGCGGTCAGGTCATCGGGATGGAGCAGTCCCACGGGCTCATTGTTACCGATGAATCCACAACTGTTCCCAAACCACGACGTGGTGACCGTTCAGCGCGCACGCCGCTTGGCGTTCGCGCCGAATCCTGATGACGCGCAAAGCCACCCCAGTGATCGTCGGCAAGGACCTGAAACTCAGCCTGTTGCCCCCCGGCCGCAGCACCCTGACCGGTGTGCGACCTCTCTGCATCGCCTGCGGCTCAGAGCCCCTTGCGGGCGCGGGAGGCGAGCTTGGCTCGCTCGTTGGCGTCGAGGTTGACCTTGCGGATGCGCACGGTCTCAGGCGTCACCTCGACGCACTCGTCCTCGCGGCAGAACTCCAGGCACTGCTCGAGGCTGAGCCGGCGGGGCGGGACGAGCTTCTCGAAGTTGTCGGAGGTGGAGGAGCGGATGTTGGTCTGCTGCTTCTCCTTGGTGATGTTGACGTCCATGTCGTCGGCGCGGGAGTTCTCCCCGACGATCATGCCCTCGTAGACCTCGGTGGTGGGCTCGACGAACAGCACGCCGCGCTCCTGCAGGTTCGTCATGGCGTACGCCGTCGCAGCGCCGGCCCGGTCGGCGACCAGGGAGCCTGATCCGCGGGAGCGGATCTCGCCGGCCCACGGCTCGTACTTCTCGAACACGTGGTGGGCGATGCCGGTGCCCCGGGTCTCGGTCAGGAACTCGGTGCGGAAGCCGATCAGCCCACGCGCCGGCACCAGGAACTCCATCCGCACCCAGCCGGTGCCGTGGTTGGTCATCTGCTCCATCCGGCCCTTGCGGGCGGCCAGCAGTTCGGTGACCGTGCCGAGGTACTCCTCCGGCGCGTCGATCGTCAGCCGCTCCACCGGCTCGTGAACCTTGCCGCCCACCTCGCGGGTGACGACCTGGGGCTTCCCGACGGTCAGCTCGTAGCCTTCGCGCCGCATCTGCTCCACCAGGATCGCCAGCGCCAGCTCGCCGCGGCCCTGCACCTCCCACGCGTCGGGGCGCTCGGTCGGCAGGATCCGCAGCGACACGTTGCCGACCAACTCGCGATCGAGCCGGTCCTTGACCAGGCGGGCGGTCACCTTCGCGCCCTTGACCCGGCCGACCAGCGGAGAGGTGTTCGTGCCGATCGTCATCGAGATCGCCGGTTCGTCGACGGTGATCAGCGGCAGCGCGACCGGGTTCTCGGGGTCGGCCAGCGTCTCACCGATCGTGATGTCGGGGATGCCTGCGATCGCCGCGATGTCGCCCGGGCCGACCTCGGTCGCCGGCACCCGATCGAGGGCCTCGGTGACCAGCAGTTCGGTGATCTTGACGGTCTTGGTGGAGCCGTCGCGCCGCATCCATGCGACGTTCTGCCCCTTGCGCAGGGTGCCCTCGTGGACCCGCACCAGCGCCAGCCGGCCGAGGAACGGCGACGCGTCGAGGTTGGTGACGTGCGCCTGCAGCGGCGCGTCCTCGGCGTACGTCGGCGCGGGGATCGTCTCCAGGATCGTGCGGAACAGCGGCTCGAGGTCGGGGGAGTCCGGCTGGTCGCCGTTGGCCGGCTGCTCCAGGCTGGCGCGGCCGGTCTTGGCGGAGGCGTAGACGACCGGGAAGTCGAGCGCGTCCTGGCTGTGGGACTCGTCGAGCAGGTCGAGGAACAGTTCGTACGTCTCGTCGACGACCTCGGCGATCCGGGCGTCGCCGCGGTCGACCTTGTTGACGACGAGCACGACCGGCATATCCGCGTTGAGCGCCTTGCGCAGCACGAACCGGGTCTGCGGCAGCGGCCCCTCCGAGGCGTCGACCAGCAGCACGATGCCGTCGACCATCGACAGCCCGCGCTCCACCTCGCCGCCGAAGTCGGCGTGGCCTGGGGTGTCGATGATGTTGAAGGTGACGTAGAACGGCTCGGCATTGGTGGTCGCGCCCGAACCGTCCCCCGACGGGACAGCGCCACTGCGGAATCCGTACTTCACGGCGGTGTTCTTGGCGAGGATCGTGATGCCCTTCTCGCGCTCGAGATCGCCGGAGTCCATCACCCGCTCGGCGACGCCCTCGGCCTGGTGGGCGGTGAAGGCGCCGGCCTGGTGCAGCATCGCGTCGACCAGTGTGGTCTTGCCGTGGTCGACGTGCGCCACGATCGCGACGTTGCGCAGGTCGTTGCGGACGGTTCGCCCGGACGCGGACGGGGTGGCTGCATGCTCAGGCACGGCGAAACGCTGCTTTCGGTGGTGGGTTGCCGGGCCGACATCCTCGAGCCGCCCGCAGGCTGACCGTCGGAGCCGGAACTGAATCGGCG
>JAKFXV010000044.1 GCA_021731205.1 Nocardioides sp.
CGTGCGGAGAATGGAGCCATGTTGCTGGGGCGGGTGGTGGACGCGTCTGCCACGGTCGCGGGGACGCGGTCGCGGAAAGCCAAGGTGCGCGCGCTCGCCGCGTGTCTCCAGGAGGCCGATGCGGCTGAGGTGGAGGTCGTGGCCAGTTGGCTCGGCGGTGCGCTGCGCCAACGCCGCACGGGAGTCGGCTGGCGATCGCTGACCGAGCTGCCCGCGCCGGCCGCCGCCGCCTCGTTGGACGTCCTGGAGACGGACGCCGCGTTCGAAGCCATGGCGAGTCTCTCGGGTCCCGGGTCGAGCCAATCCCGCGCGGCGCTGCTCCATGATCTGTTCGCTGCCGCCACGTCCGCCGAGCAGGCCTGGCTGCGTGGGGTGATCACCGGGGCCGTGCGGCAGGGAGCGCTCGATGCCCTGGTGCAGGAAGCAGTGTCCGAAGCCGCCACTCTCCCGCTCTGGCTCGTACGACGTGCCGCGATGCTGGCCGGCTCGACCCCCCTGGTCGCGACCCTCGCCCTGACCGAGGGCGCCACCGGGCTCAAGGCCGTCGCCCTGGTGGTCGGACGACCGGTGCAGCCGATGCTGGCGTCCAGCGCACCCGACGTCGGCACCGCACTCGAGAAGCTCGGCTCTGGACCTGTCGCCGTCGACGCCAAACTGGACGGCATCCGGATCCAGGTTCACCGCGACGGCGATGCGGTCACGATCGCGACGCGGAGCCTCGACGACATCACCGGCCGCCTCCCGGGCGTCGTGGACCTCGTGCGGAACTTCGCTGCCGAGCGCTTCGTGCTCGACGGTGAGGCACTGATCATCGACGAGGACGGCCGACCGCGACCGTTCCAGGAGACCGCCTCACGCACGGCCAGCTCGAGCGGCGGCCAGGTGGCGGCGTACTTCTTCGACCTGCTGCACCTCGACGGCACCGATCTGCTCGATGCCCCGGCGTCCGAACGCCTCGCACACCTCGAACGGGTGGTGCCCGATGCGAACCGGGTGCCCCGAGTGGTGACCGATCACCGGGCTGCCGCGGAAGAGTTCGCGGCTGCGACGATTCGGGCCGGTCACGAAGGCGTGGTGATCAAACGCCTCGACGCGACGTACGACGCCGGGCGGCGCGGCGCGGCCTGGATCAAGGTCAAGCCCGTGCACACCCTGGACCTGGTGGTGCTGGCCGTCGAACACGGCAGCGGCCGCCGACGGGGGTGGCTGTCGAACATCCACCTCGGCGCCAGGGACCCCGAGACCGATGGCTTCGTGATGCTCGGCAAGACGTTCAAGGGCATGACCGACGAGATGCTGGCGTGGCAGACCGAGCGGTTCCGGGACCTCGCGGTGGACGACAACGGGTAGGTCGTGACCGTGCGGCCCGAGCAGGTCGTGGAAGTCGCGTTCGACGGCCTGCAGACCTCCACGCGCTACCCGGGAGGCATCACGCTCCGGTTCGCTCGGGTCGTGCGCTACCGCGATGACAAGTCGGCCGACGAGGCCGACACGATCGAGACGGTCCGGTCGTTCGGGCGCTGAGGCTCACCGGGACCGCTGGCGGATCAGTCCTTCCTGCGCCACGGTCGCGACAAGCCGGCCGTCGCGCGTGAAGATCCGGCCCAACGCCAGCCCGCGAGCGCCGGACGCCGACGGTGAGACCTGGTCGTAGAGCCACCAGTCGTCGGCCCGGAACGGCCGGTGGAACCAGATCGAATGGTCCAGCGACGCGACCTGCATGCCGGGGGTGTAGAAGTCGACGCCGTGCGGCACGAGCGTGGACGCCAGCAGCGTCATGTCACTGGCGTACGTGAACGCGGCCAAGTGTTGGAGCGGCTCGTCGGAGAGCTCACCTGAGACTCGCATCCACAACCGGGCCCGCGCGGGATGGGCCGGGTCGGCCGCCAGCCCGCGCGCGGAGTTGCCCATGAAGCGGATGTCCAGGGCCGCCCACTCACGAGCCCACTCACCCATCTCGTCACGGCCGTCGGACAGGTCGTCGCCCCGCCGCTGGGTCGCCCACACCGCCAGGTCGAGCCCCTCCTCGGGGCCGGCAACCTCCGGCATGACGTCTTGATGGTCGAAGCCGTCCTCGGCCTTCTGGAAGTTGACGGTCTGGTAGTAGATAGGCCGGCCGTGCTGCCGCGCCACGACCCGGCGGGTCGCGAACGACCGACCGTCGCGCAGGGCTTCGACGTCGTAGACGATCGGGATGCCCGTGTCGCCGGGCAGCAGGAAATAGGAGTGCAGCGAGTGCGCGAGGTACGCCGGATCGGTGGTCCGGGCTGCCGCGAGCAGGGCCTGGGCAGCCACCTGCCCACCGAAAACGCGGGTGCGGAGGGTTTCTGGCTGAGGGCCGCGGAACAGATTGGTGTCGATGTCCTCGAGGGTCAGCAGGCTGACGAGCGCTTCTGAGTTGCTGGGCACCCGCTCATCTTGCCGCCTAGTCCATCCGAGTCTCGGCATCGGGGCCGTCCAACCCCGCCAGGAACTGCTCGAAGAGCTCGCCGATCTCGTCGCCGGTCGGCAAGTCGGTCCCCTCGGCCAAGAGCGAGGCGCCCGGACTCTGCGCCCGCTCGAAGGCGTCGTACTGCTGCTCCAACCCCCGGACGACATCGGCGACCTCGTCGTTGGTCTCGACGTAGTGGGCGATCTCGGTCTCCCGGTCGACGGCCGCTTCGCGAAGGTCGGTGAGATCGATCAGGATGCCCGCCCCCCGCTCGACCTCCTCCAGCAGCGCTATCGCGCCGGTGGGGTACTCGAACTGAGCGAGGTAGTGCGGCACATGTGCAACGAAACCCATCGCGTCGTGCCCCCACTCACCCAGGCGCAGCTCCAACAGGGCCTGCGCGCTCGAGGGGATCCGCAGCTCGCCGCTCCAGCGGCTCTCACCACTGAGCAGGTCGGGGTTGTTGGCGTGCGGTGTCACATGGATCGGGCGAGTGTGCGGCACCGCCATCGGCACCGACCCCATGCCGACGACCCGGGTGACCCCGAACCGCTCGACCACTGCTCGCA
>JAKFXV010000001.1 GCA_021731205.1 Nocardioides sp.
GCACTGGGAGCCCGGTTGCGGCCGCTGCGGGACGAGGGTGTGCTGATCATCGGGTCCGGCTTCTTGACCCACGGACTGCCGTACCTCAAGGAGTTCCGCATCGAAGCCGAGGCGCCGGGCTGGTCGACCGACTTCGACGCCTGGGCCGCAGAGGCCTTGGCGCGCGGGGACGTTGACGAGCTCGCGTCGTACGCCGCCAAGGCGCCGGGGATGCCGTACGCCCACCCGACGGTCGAGCACTACACGCCGCTGTTCGTCACCCTCGGAGCGGCCACCACGCCTGACGAGCCGGGGATCCAGATGATCGACGGGTTCTGGATGGGTCTCTCCAAGCGCTCGCTGCAGGTCGCCTGAGCTATCGGTCGAGCGCGGCTAGATACCGGTTCGTGAAGATCGACTGGACGACGGGATTGAGTGGGCCAGCCAACTTCGAGAGCCTCGTGGCCGGTCGGGAGAAGGCCGAGATGGTGAACTCAACCCGCCCGTCAGCAGTTCTGCTCACGACGAACCTCTCCTCGCCACACTCGGGATGGCCTGGCAGGGTGCCGTAGGCAAATCCGCGGGTGTCGGGTTCGTCCACCACGTAGACCACCCGACATGGGAAGCGGAGTGCAGCTCGTCGCCACCCCACACTGAGGACCACGACCACATCCGGGGCCACGCGCGGCGAAGATGCTGCCACCCGGAGGCCAGCGCGTTGATGCATGCGCCAGGCCGTCAGCTCGTCCGCAGCGCGACCGAAGTCGCGGTGACTCAGTGCACGTGTGCGCGTAAAGAACGAAAAGCCCTCAGGCGCCTCGTCGGCCGTGGCGCCGACGGCGGCGTACGAGAAGGGCGCGGCCTGCCAGACCGCGGTCTGGGCCGGCGACAGTATGTCGACACTCACCGCGCCACCGGCAGCCGGTGGGTGGCCAGGAACTCCAGGACCAGGTCGGCCGTCCTCGCCAGGTGCGTCGTGGCCACGAGATGCCCAGCACCCTGAACGAACCGCAACTGCGTCTGGGGAAGCAGCTCGGGCACTCGCTGCTGCGCGTCGACGAACCACGGATCGGTTGCCGAGCCGGCGACGTACAGCACAGGACATCGGATCGCCGCCGCCTGCGCCTGATCGAAGTCCCACGCCAACAACGTCGGCAAGTCGGACTCGAAGAACGTGGGAGCGTCGCGTTCCATGTCGGCGACAGAGCCCGGCAGATCTCGCTCGGATGCCTCGCGCCAATCGCGGCCTAGCAGCACCTGCATGAACCGGTCCAGGGCGACCGCGTCGCCCTCGGTCCGATAACTCTCGATCAGACGAGCTGTGAGGTCGAAGAACTCCTCGGTGCGCGCCGAGCGCACGGGCGGGGGTTCGATGAGCGTCACGGTTTGCACTTGATCCGGGTACGTCGACGCAACGGCCAGGGCGATCGCAGCGCTATAGCTCGCGCCGACAACGTGGGCGGACTCAAGGCCAAGGGCGGACATCAGTTCGCGACAGTCCGCCGCCTGCGCTGGGATCGTCTGAGTGCCCAGGATCGGCGAACTTCCGGCATAACCGCGGCGGCGGTAGTGAATGACCCGATAGCCCGATTGCGCTAGGGCCTGAGCCAGCGGCAGCATCTCCTCCGCAGTCAGCGCAGTCTGGATAACCACCACCGGTTCGCCGTGGCCGAGGAGATCGACCTCGAGATGGCCATTGCGCAAGGCGACGACTTCTCGGGTGGACACCACCTCATCGTCCCCACGGCTCCGGGGTCGTGCAAGCTTCCGTCGTCGCGCAACCTGGCGCCGAGCCCGCTCAGCTGAACTCCACCTCGGCGGTTTCCGTTACGCCGCCCTGGCGACCGGGCGCGGAGGCCCAGCTCCAGTACATGTTGGTGTAGGCGATCGAGTCGGCGGGAGCCACCGGAAAACCCCACTGCCGCATGTCCTCGGTGGTGTGCGCATCACCGACCAGGGTGGCGTCGTACCCCCGAACGAGGGCACCGTGCAGGGTCGAGCGAATGCAGGCCTCGGTCTGCGCGCCGGTGACGACCAGCCGGCCGACCCCGCGCTCGGCCAGTCGTGCTTCGAGATCGGTCTCCTCGAAGGAGTCGCCGTAGTTCTTGTGGACCACGGGCTCGCTCGCAAGCTGCTGCAACTCGGGGACGTACGCCCACTCGGGCGTTCCTGGCTCGAGCTCCTCATCGGAGTGCTGAACCCAGATCACCGGCACGTCCTCGGCACGAGCCTTGTCGACCAAGGACTTGATGTTGCCGACGATGCGGTCGCGATCGTGGGCCTCGCCGACGACGCCGTTCTGCACGTCGATCACTAGCAGGGCCGTTGCGGGTCGGTTGGCCAAAGACGTCATCGTTGCTACCTCCATCGGACGAGCTGGTCCATCGATCGGACTCCACCCTAGGACCGACCGCCGACATCTGCCGGGGTGATCGGCTGGGGGTGATCGGCTGGGGGTGATCTGACGGATACTCAATGCCGTGAGTGACATGGACTTCGAGTTCACCGGCCCCGTGATCGAGTGGCGCGGCCCGGCGCCGTACTTCTTCGTGCGCATCCCGGAAGACGACAGCGAGGACATCAAGTTCGCGGCCAAGGGCGTCGAGTATTGGGGTCAGGTGCCGGTGGTGGTGCGCATCGACGGCACGGAGTTCACCACCGCGCTGTTCCCGAAGGACGGCGCGTATCTCTTGCCGCTGAAAGATGCCGTGCGGCGGGCGGCCAGGATCGAGCTCGACGAGGAGCTCGTGGTGACACTGCGGGTCGGGCGGGGGTCATGACGACGCCTACGGGTCTAGCCGGCTGGCCTAACACCTCGGCCGTGCCGCGCCCAAGTGCGGCCATCCACGGGTCCGGGCGGACACGAGACGAATTGGGAGCGGACTCGCCGACCTCAATCAGTCTGACATCTATAGCAGTCTGGAGTTCAAACACATGACACGCACTCGGTTGCGTGTCATGTGTTTGAACTCCAGACTGCTATAGATGTCAGACT
>JAKFXV010000002.1 GCA_021731205.1 Nocardioides sp.
GCGCCCCAGGTGGTCGGCACGGCCGACCCGGTCGCCGGGGCGGACGAGGTCGTCGCCTTCGCGCGCACGCACGGACTGCCGATCGCGATCAAGGCCGCGTTCGGTGGCGGTGGGCGGGGCCTGAAGGTCGCGCGCACCCTGGACGAGGTCGCCGACCAGTACGACTCCGCCGTCCGGGAGGCGATCACGGCGTTCGGGCGGGGCGAGTGCTTCGTCGAGCAGTACCTCGATCGGCCGCGTCACGTGGAAACCCAATGCCTCGCCGACCAGTACGGCGCCGTGGTGGTCGTGTCCACACGCGACTGCTCGCTCCAGCGCCGACATCAGAAACTGGTCGAGGAGGCTCCGGCGCCGTTCCTCACTCCCGCGCAACGCGAGCAGCTCTATGCCTCCTCAAAAGCCATCTTGCGTGAGGCCGGCTACGTCGGGGCCGGCACGTGCGAGTTCCTGGTGGGCGTGGACGGCACGATCTCCTTCCTGGAGGTCAATACCCGCCTCCAGGTCGAGCACCCGGTGTCTGAGGAGGTCACCGGCATCGACCTGGTGCGCGAGATGTTCCGCATCGCCGCAGGCGAGCCGCTGGGGTACGACGATCCCGAGGTCACCGGGCATTCGATCGAGTTCCGGATCAACGCCGAGGATCCCGGCCGCAACTTCATGCCGGCACCGGGCACCCTGCGGACCTGGCGTCCGCCGAGCGGTCCCGGCGTCCGTCTCGACGGGGGGTACGACGCCGGCGAGACCATCCCCGGCGCCTACGACTCGCTGGTGGCCAAGCTGATCGTCACGGGGCGCGATCGCACCCAAGCCCTCGAGCGATCCCGGCGTGCGTTGGCGGAGTTCGAGGTGGACGGGATGCCGACGGTCATCCCCTTCCACCGGGTTGTGGTGGACGATCCGGCCTTCGTGGGTGGACCGGAAGGCTTCGGTGTCTACACCAACTGGATCGAGACCGCCTTCGACAATCAGCTGGCCCCCTACGACGGCCCTGCCGAAACGGCGGCCGTGCACGACAGACATCGGATGACCGTGGAGGTGGGCGGCCGCAGACTCGAGGTCGTCGTACCAGCCGAGCTGTTGTCAGCCGGCTCGCGGCCGGCGCCCACGCGCCGGAAGGTCCGCGCGACCAGCACCGCCTCGGGTGCCGGAGGAAACGCCGTGACGAGCCCGATGCAGGGCACGATCGTCAAGATCGCGGTCGCGGAGGGCGACCAGGTGGTCGAAGGCGACGTGATCGTCGTCCTCGAGGCGATGAAGATGGAACAACCGCTGAAGGCGCACAAGGCCGGCGTGGTCACCGGGTTAACCGCGCAGGTGGGCGTCACCCTCGCCAGCGGCGCGGTGATTTGCGAGCTCACCTAGAACCTTGGCAGGGTGAAGCGATGCGCCCAGGACTCCGCACCCGTGCCATCAGCCCACTCGCCGTCGTCACGATGTGTATCGCTGCGTTGTTGGCGCCGGCCCCGGCACACGCCGCGTGGGCCGGCAGTCTGGTGTGCACCCACACCAACCCGCAGATCCGGGAGACCAGCGGCCTGTCCCGCAGCACCTACAAGCGCAATGTCTTGTTCTTGCACAACGACAGCGGCGACTCGGCTCGGTTCTTCGCGGTGTCGCGCGACTGCGTCACGTTGGCGACCATCAACATCCGCGGCGTCAGCGCCCGCGACTGGGAGGACATGTCCTCGGGTCCCAACCACACCTTGTGGTTCGGGGACATCGGGGACAACGGGCAACGCCGCGCGACGATCTCGGTCGTGCGGGTCAAGGAACCCAAGACCCTGGTCAGCAAGACCATCAACGGCACCACTTTCGAGCTCGCCTATCCCGACGGCGCGCACAACGCGGAGTCGATGATGATCCGCCCCAAGACCGGACGCTTGTACGTCGTGACCAAGTCCAAGACCGCGGGAGCGATCTATCGTGCACCGAAGGTGCTCGATCCCAACAACGTCAACGTCATGACGAGGATCGACGACGCGCAGCGCGGGATGAGCGGAGCCGACTTCGCCCGCAAGGGAGGCCGCTTCGTGATCCGCGGCTACGAAGGCGTGTGGATCTACGAGAAGATGTTCGCCGAGCCGGTCCGCGTCGCCGTGCCTCGGGGGCACACCTTCGGTGAGGCGGTCACGTGGAGTCGCAACGGCCGAGCCATCATCTTGGGCGGCGAAGGCGTGGGCACCGGGATCTGGAAGCTCGTGGAGTACTAGGTCCCGGGCTCGTCGAGACGAACCAGCAGTTCGTCGAGCCGCACCTGGTCCCCCTCGCGGACCAACAGCTCGTTGACCCGTGCCGGGCGGTCGGAGACGATGGCGTGTTCCATCTTCATCGCCTCGACCACGAGCATCCGCTGGCCGGGCTCCACGACCTCGTCCACGTCGACCAACACGTGGAGCACCACCCCCGGCATCGGGCTGCGGACCTCGATCCGGGCCGCTCGTTCCGGATCCGACTCCCGCGCGCGCACTGCCTCCTGGAGCACCCACGTCCGGCCATCCAGGTGCAGCCAGACCCGGTCTCCGGCCCGCGCCCGCCATCCGTGCTGAGTGACTGCGTCGACGGTGAGCAGCACTCGCCCTTCGGCCCCACGAGCGATGGCCACCTCCCGAACCGGTCCGTCGCCGACCTGCACCTGAGCGGCGTTCGGCGTACCCCAACAGCGCACGGCGCAGGGCTCTCCCCCAGGCCCGGCCGATGAGGTGACCGACAGGCGGAGCGGCGCCGAGTCCCCGAGCCGCCAGCCCGACGGGATGTCCCACGGACTTGTCGAGGGAGCAGGTGGTTGCAGTTCCAGGAGCCGCGACACGGCGTACGCCGCCAACACCGGGTCGGGGACCGCGGCGCCCGCGGCCGGCCGCGTCACCACACGCTCGACGAGTTCGGTGTCGAGTCGGCCAGCGACCACCTCGGGCTCGCAGGTCAGATCGATCAGAAAGTCGAGGTTCGTGCCGACCCCGAGGATCACGGTGTC
>JAKFXV010000235.1 GCA_021731205.1 Nocardioides sp.
GCTCGAAGAATCTGATTGGTGGGAATGTGCGCGTACAAGTCGCGTACGGGGGTGGCGCCGGCGAGGCCGATTCCTCAGGCAAGTGGCACTACATCAGGTTTGTGCGTTAGGGCGGGCCGGTTTGTGGTGTCTGTGTCGCACCTGGTGCGCCACAGACACCACAAAGATGCGAGAAGCGGCAAGCAGGCGTCGTGGTGGAGCTGGCGGGAATCGAACCCGCGTCCTCGAGCGTCGAACCAGGTCTTCTACGGGTGTAGTTAGTGATCACGTCTTCTCTGCCCCGGCACTCGCACTAACACGTTGCCGACGGGCGCAGTCTGGAAAAAGTCCCGCTCATCCCTCCAGACAGGAGATGAGCAGCGAGCCTTCTAGATGAGGCCTGGATCCGGGACGAAGGCAGATGCCCGGTCAGACCCTTCGATCACTGCTTAGGCAGCGAGAGCGAAGTCAGTGCGATTTGAGTTGGCACTTATTGGTTTCCAGCGTTCGTTTACGAGATGTCGCTGGCTCCTCGACCCGCTTCTCCTGGAACTAACGTCCCAAGTCGAAACCGATCAGCCCCCTGTTGAGTTGTGTCGCCAGTGTACGCCGCAGCGCCGACTCACTCGACCGAATTGTCGGCCGCGCCACCGTCGGGCGTGACGACCGGTCGCGCCGTGGCTGTCACCGCCAGCACGGTCGTGATCGGCACCGCGAGGATCAGCCCGATGCCGGAGGCGAAGGTGCGCACGATCTCTTCGGTGATCCCCTCGTCCAGCAGCAGGTCCAACAGCGGCCGGTCCAGGATGGACACCAAGGCCAACAGCGCGAGCGATGTGCCGGCGTACGCGAACGCGATCGTGTAGATCGTGGACGCGATGTGATCGCGGCCGATCCGCATTCCGCTGCGGAAGAGCTCACGACGAGTGAGTTGCGGACCGGCGGCCCGCAACTCGAAGACCGCCGACGCCTGGGTGATCGTCACGTCGTTGAGTACGCCGAGTCCGGCGATGATCACAGCACAGAGGACCAGGGCCGAGAAGTCGACATTCGTGGTCCGGGCGAACAGTGCGTCACTGGCCTCACCTGCCAACCCCGAGACGTTGGCCCCGGCAATGCCCCAGCTACCCACCAGGGACGTCACGGCCACGCCGATCAGGGTCCCCAGCAACGCCACCGTGGTGCGCAAGGACAGCCCGTGCGCGAGGTAGAGCACCACGAACATGATCAGAGACGAGCCTGAGACGGCCACCGCCCAGCCCGAGGAGCCGCCGAGCAGCGCCGGCAGCATGAACTGCCAGATGACGATGCCCGCGAAGACCAAGCCCACCACGGCGAGGATGCCCCGCAGCCTGGCAACCGCAGCGACGATCACGAGGAACAGGCCGGTCATCAACAGCAACGACGAACTGCGGTCGATCCCGACGTAACCGTAGACGGCCTCCTGGCCGGCGGCCCCGGGAATGCGGATGACGCGAACCCCGTCGCCCGAGACCAGGCCGGCGCGGGTAGCCTCGGGCGGCGACTGGACGACCACCTGGGCTCCGCGATCGGGGCCCGTGGTCACTCGCACCGTGAGTTCGTTGCAGTGTTCGGGAAACTCATCCGGGGGGCTCGGATCCTCAGCACCGTCCGGGCCTGCGACGATCACGGGGCACGTGTCGGAGACGGCCACGACTTCGGCGTCTTGCTGGGTCACTCCAGGCCCGAAGTACGGCACCGACCCGGTGCTGGACTGCTCGGGCCAGAGCAGCCAGACGGCGACGAGGGTCAGCCCACCAAGCACGGCGGCCAAGCCGACCAACACCCCGCGAGCCAGGCGCGAGATCACCTCGCGCTCATCGACGTCGGTGACCGAGTGGGTGTGGGAGTGCGAACCCCCCATCAGTCGAGCTTGCCCTTGAGGCGCCGCCCCAAGGCCTGCTCGGACTCGCGGGTTGCCTGGCGTTCGGCGAGCGATTGACGCTTGTCATAGGCCTTCTTGCCGCGCGCCAGTGCGATCTCGACCTTGGCGCGGCCATCGACGAAGTACAGCGACAACGGGACCAGCGTGTAGCCCTTGTCGGTGATCTTGCGCTCGATCTTCGAGATCTCGGCTCGGTTGAGGAGCAACTTCCGTTTGCGCCGGGCTGCGTGGTTGGTCCAGGTGCCTTGGGTGTACTCCGGGATGTGCACCGCGTGCAGCCATGCCTCGTGGTTGTCGATCTCGGCGAATCCGTCGACCAGGGAGGCTCGACCGGCGCGCAACGACTTCACCTCGGTGCCCTGGAGGACCAAGCCGGCCTCCCAGGTGTCCTCGATGTGATAGTCGTGTCGCGCCTTGCGATTCTGGGCGACGACCTTTCGCCCCAACTCCTTAGCCATGGGCAGCAGTCTCTCAGCCATCCGCAATCGGTTTGTCGTTGATCGCTGTCTAGAACCAGTTCATCGGGTCGACCGGGTTGCCGTTGACCATCACCGTGAAGTGCAGATGGCAACCGGTGGACCAGCCGGTGCTGCCGACGTACCCGATGAGTTGGCCACGCCGGATCTGGCTTCCGCGGCTGACGACAAAGCGGGTGGCGTGGTTGTAGATCGTCGCGACACCGACACCGCGAGCGAGCCCGTGGTCCAGCAGCAGGCGATTGCCATACGCCGAGTGGTAGTAGGACCCGAGCACCACCCCGGAGGCCGCCGCATAGATCGGGGAGCCGCAGCCGGCAGCCAGATCGATTCCGTCGTGCAGGCCCCAGTAGCCGTAGATCGGATGCCGCCGATAGCCGAACGGCGAGGTCAGCCTGCCGCTGACGGGATAGGCCAGGAACCCGCCCGGGTCCAGTGGCACGCCGCCCCCTCCGGCGGCCGCAGCTGCGGCCAGGGCCCGCCGCCGGAGGATCGCCTTGATTCGCTCCTCCTCCGCGCGCAGCTCGCGGAGCTTCTCTCGGTCCGCACGCACCGCCTTCGCCGCAGCAGCCTGGGCGACAGTGCGGGCCTCGACTAGCGCC
>JAKFXV010000092.1 GCA_021731205.1 Nocardioides sp.
GTTGACCGCGTGGCCGGTGTGGTTCATGATTCTGCGCATCCGGGTGGGGAAGAGCCGGTCCGGATAAATTGACCGGCCGAAGTCTTGACACCGGTGTTGAAGCGTGCCTGGGTTTCGGTTACGCTTATCGTTCACGCCCTCTCTCAAATGCCCTTTGGCCTGCCCGGTGGCCGATGTGGTGGTGGATGGCGACAACACAACACTTGTGACCGCTGAAGGACACGTCTTGGCCGCGCGCAGCACCGCTGGAAGCACCCCTCAGAACCCACACCGCCGCATCTCATTCGCAAAGATCACCGAGCCTCTCGAACTCCCGAAACTCCTCTCCCTCCAGACCACCAGTTTCGACTGGCTGGTCGGCAACGACGCCTGGGTCGCCGACGTGGAGCGCCGTCAGGCCGCTGGTGAGGACGTCTCGACGAAGTCAGGGCTGACGGAGATCTTCGAAGAGATCTCCCCGATCGAAGACTTCTCGGAGACGATGAGCCTCTCCTTCGAGAACCCGGTCTTCTACGACCCGAAGTACTCCGTCGACGAGTGCAAGGAGAAGGACTTCACCTACTCCGCGCCGCTCTACGTCTCTGCCGAGTTCACCAACAACGAGACCGGCGAGATCAAGGGCCAGACGGTCTTCATGGGCGACTTCCCGCTGATGACCGACAAGGGCACCTTCATCATCAACGGCACCGAGCGGGTCGTCGTGTCCCAGTTGGTGCGCTCGCCCGGTGTCTACTTCGAGCGCACCGCCGACAAGACCTCCGACAAGGACATCTACACCGCGAAGCTGATCCCCAGCCGCGGGGCGTGGCTCGAGTTCGAGATCGACAAGCGCGACATGGTCGGCGTACGCCTCGACCGCAAGCGCAAGCAGAACGTCACTGTGCTGCTCAAGGCCCTCGGTTGGACCAACGAGCAGATCCGCGAAGAGTTCGGCCAGTACGAGTCGATGATGCTGACCCTGGAGAAGGACAACACCCAGGCCCAGGACGACGCGCTGCTCGACATCTACCGCAAGCTGCGCCCGGGCGAACCTCCCACGCGCGAAGCGGCCCAGACGCTGCTGAACAACTACTACTTCAACCCCAAGCGCTACGACCTCGCCAAGGTCGGTCGCTACAAGGTCAACAAGAAGCTCGGCCTCACCGAGGCGTTCGATCAGCAGACGCTGACCGTCGACGACGTCGTGGCCGCGATCCGCTACATCGTGGCGCTCCACGACGGTCGCACCGAGATCCTGGCTCCTCAGGGGATGACCGAGGTCACGGCCGACGACATCGACCACTTCGGCAACCGCCGGATGCGCACCGTCGGCGAGCTGATCCAGAACCAGCTGCGCACCGGCTTGGCTCGGATGGAGCGCGTGGTTCGCGAGCGGATGACGACGCAGGATGTGGAAGCGATCACACCTCAGTCGCTGATCAACATTCGCCCGGTCGTCGCGGCGTTGAAGGAGTTCTTCGGCACCTCCCAGCTGAGCCAGTTCATGGACCAGACCAACCCCATCGCCGGGCTGACCCACAAGCGCCGCTTGTCGGCCCTCGGCCCGGGCGGTCTGTCTCGTGACCGCGCCGGCATGGAGGTCCGCGACGTACACCCGTCGCACTACGGCCGGATGTGTCCGATCGAGACACCGGAAGGTCCCAACATCGGCCTGATCGGTTCGTTGGCCTCCTACGGCCGGATCAACCCCTTCGGGTTCGTCGAGACGCCGTACCGCAAGGTGGTCAAGGGCAAGGTGACCAACCAGGTCGACTACCTCACCGCGGACGACGAGGACCGCTACGTCATCGCGCAGGCCAATGCCGTGGTCGACGCCAAGGGCGCCTTCACCGAGGACCAGGTGCTGGTCCGTCAGAAGCGCGGTGAGGTCGACGCGGTCGCTCCCAACGAGGTCGACTACATCGATGTGTCCCCACGCCAGATGGTGTCGGTGGCAACGGCCTTGATTCCGTTCCTGGAACACGACGACGCCAACCGGGCCCTGATGGGTGCCAACATGCAGCGTCAGGCGGTGCCGCTGATCGTCAGTGACTCACCGCTGGTCGGCACGGGGATCGAGTACCGCGCCGCGGTGGACGCCGGAGACGTGGTCGTCGCGACCAGCGCCGGTGTGGTGCAAGACGTCTCGGCCGATGTCATCGACACGATGAACGACGACGGGACCTACACCACCTACAAGCTGGCGAAGTTCAAGCGCTCCAACCAGGGCACCTGCATCAACCAGCGCCCGCTGGTGACTTCGGGTGATCGGGTGGAGGTCGGCACTCCCATCGCCGACGGACCGTGCACGGACAAGGCCGAGATGGCGCTGGGCACCAACTTGTTGGTGGCCTTCATGCCCTGGCAGGGCCACAACTACGAAGACGCCATCATCTTGAGCCAGCGCCTGGTCCAAGAGGACATCTTGACCTCGATCCACATCGAGGAGCACGAGGTGGACGCTCGGGACACCAAGCTCGGGCCCGAGGAGATCACGCGGGACATCCCGAACGTCTCCGAGGAGATGCTGGCGGACCTCGACGATCGCGGAATCATCCGCATCGGGGCCGAGGTCACGACCGGTGACATTCTCGTCGGCAAGGTGACGCCCAAGGGCGAGACCGAGCTCACCCCGGAGGAGCGGCTGCTGCGCGCGATCTTCGGGGAGAAGGCCCGTGAGGTGCGCGACACCTCGATGAAGGTGCCCCACGGCGAGTCCGGCACGGTCATTGGCGTGCGTGTCTTCGACCGCGAAGAGGGCGACGAGCTGCCCCCGGGTGTCAACCAGCTGGTGCGGGTCTACGTCGCCCAGAAGCGGAAGATCTCGGTCGGTGACAAGCTGGCCGGCCGGCACGGCAACAAGGGTGTGATCGCGAAGATCCTGCCCGTCGAGGACATGCCGTTCATGGAGGACGGCACCCCGGTGGACGTCGTACTGAACCCGTTGGGCGTGCCCCGCCGGATGAACAT
>JAKFXV010000143.1 GCA_021731205.1 Nocardioides sp.
ATGGGCGAGCACGACGGGCACTTCGGCGCCTGGGCGTTCCACAAGGGCGGCAACGGCGGATTCACCCAGGTGCTGGCGCGAGCCGCGCAGGCGTACGGCGCCACGATCCGGCTCGAGTCCCCGGTCGCCAACGTGATCACCAGCAACGGCCGGGTCACTGGTGTCGCGCTCACCGACGGGACGGAGTTCCACGCCGACACCGTCGTCAGCGCGCTCGACCCGCGGCGCACGTTCTTGGAGCTCGTGGAGCAGCGCGAGCTGCCCACCGACCTGGTGGAGAACATCACGCGGTTCCGTTTCCAAGGCACCTCCGCGAAGGTCAACTTCGCGCTGGACGGGCTGCCGAAGTACCCCGCTCTGGGCGACCGATCCGACCAGTACCGGGGTTTCATCAACATCGCGCCGTCGATGGAGTACCTCGAGCGTGCCTTCGACGACGCGAAGTACGGCTGGTACAGCTCCAAGCCCTACATCGACGGGGCGATCCAGTCGATCGTCGACCCGGACATGGCTCCTCCCGGCAAGCATGTGATGTCGTGCTTCATCCAGTACGCGCCGTACCACTTGAAGCATCCGGACGGGAAGCCCGCCAGCTGGGACGACGAGCGGCAGCGCTTCGGCGACACCGTGCAAGCCGTCTTGGAGTCGCACTTCCCGGGCTTCGGCGAGCTGGTCTTGCATCGTGAGGTGGTCACCCCGCTCGACATCGAACGGGTGGTCGGGCTCAGCGAGGGCAACATCTTCGCGGGTGAGTTCCTCGCTCCGCAGATGTACTTCTTCAGACCCGCCCCCGGCTGGAACCAGTACCGCACCCCGATCGAGGGCTACTACCAGTGCGGATCGGGCACCCACCCCGGCGGCTGTGTGATGGGCGCCCCGGGCAAGTTCGCGAGCCAGCAGATCCTTGCTGACAAGGCCCGCTGAGCAGAGGTCAGCGCAGATCGGCCAGGAAGTCCGCGGCCCAACGGGCGACATCGTGCTCCATGATCTGGCGCCGCATCGCGCGCATCCGACGGGCGCGAGTTCGGGGATCCGCCGCGAAGGCATGCATCAGCGCCGCCTTCATCCCGTTGATGTCGTAGGGGTTGACCAACCAGGCCTGGCGTAGCTCCTCGGCGGCACCCGCAAACTCCGAGAGCACCAGCGCGCCGTCGTTGTCGAACCGGCAGGCGACGTACTCCTTGGCCACCAGGTTCATCCCGTCGCGGTACGGCGTCACGACCATCACGTCCGCGGCCCGGTACAGCGCGGCCATCTCCTCGCGCGGGTAGGAGGAGTGCAGATAGGAGATCGCGACCCGGCCGATCCGCCCCTCATCGCCGTTGATGCGACCGACCAGCCGCTCGATCTCGTCGCGCAGGATGCGGTACTGCTCGACCCGTTCGCGAGACGGGGTCGCGACCTGCACGAATACGGCGTCCTCGACATCGAGGTGGTCATCGCGCAGCAACTCGCCGAACGCGCGAAGCCGCGCGTAGATCCCCTTGGTGTAGTCGAGCCGGTCGATGCCCAAGAAGACCTTGCGGGGGTTGCCGAGCTGATCGCGGATCTCCGCCGCTCGAGCGGCGACGGCAGGAGTGCGTGCCAGCGCCTCGAAGGCCCGCGCGTCGATCGAGATCGGGTACGCCGTCGCGCGGACCTCGCGCCCCTCGGGCAGGTGAATCCGATCGCGGTTGGCGCGGTGCCCGATCCGTGCCCGGACCAACCGGATGAAGTTGCTCGCGCCGCCGGGCAGTTGGAACCCCACGAGGTCGGCGCCGAGCAGGCCCTCGAGGATCTGCCGTCGCCACGGGAGCTGGTTGAAGAGCTCTCCCGGCGGGAAGGGGATGTGCAGATAGAAGCCGATCCGCAGATCGGGTCGCAGCCGCCGCAGCATCGCGGGGACCAGTTGCAGCTGGTAGTCCTGCACCCACACGGTTGCGCCTGTGGCGGCCACCTCGGCTGCGCGCTCGGCGAACCGCTCGTTGACCAGCTCGTAGGACTCCCACCATTCGCGGTGGAACTCCGGCTTGGCCACGGCGTCGTGATACAGCGGCCAGAGGGTTCCGTTGGAGAACCCCTCGTAGAACTCCTCGACCTCACTCGAGGAGAGCCGGATGGGCACCAGGCTGAGGCCCTCGTTGTCGAAGGGCGCGACTTCGACGTCGGGGACCCCCGTCCAGCCGATCCAGGCACCGTCGGCCTCGCGCATCACCGGTTCGAGGGCGGTGACCAGGCCCCCGGGCGAGCGTCGCCAGGTCTGCGAGCCGTCGGCCTCGGTCACGCTGTCCACCGGCAAGCGGTTCGCGACGATGACCAGGTCGGCGGATCCGGTGCCACTCACGCTGACGACCCTAGAGGTCCGGGGCGGCGTACCTCTCGTCCGCGGCGTACCGTACGCCGATCTGAGCGCGCAACTGGTCCATCTGACGCATCAAGGACCGGGTATGGCGATGTGGGACCAGCGGGCTCTCGAGCAACCCGGCTCGCAGGCACCGCATCACCTCGGCCGCCTCGTTGCCGAGCCCGGTGCCGAAGACCTGGCCCTCGGGCGCGATGGCGACCGGTTCGCCGCCGGATAGCGGCGTGAACGTCGCGGAGGTCGGGTGGTGGAAGTCCTGCGGGACGTCGATCAACCCCAGGTCGGTGGCGATGGTGGCGCTGCGTGGCGACTTCGACGACATCGAGGCGGTCAGTGCGGCGACGGCCCCGCCGGCGTACCGACCGGCGATGGCGACGTCTCGATCGACGCCCTGGTCGGTCATCGTGGCCACGGCCGTCAGTTGCTCGGGCTCGCCCAGTATCAGGTAGGCGAACGTGAGCGGATAGATGCCCATGTCGAGCAGGGCGGTTGATGATTCAATCACGCCGCACTCGGGCGAGGTCACGCGAAGGGCGTAGTACGCCGAGTCGTCGTTGATCAGCGAAGTGATGGTCAGCAACGAAGTCGTTG
>JAKFXV010000142.1 GCA_021731205.1 Nocardioides sp.
CGACCAGCCCGAGACCGAACGCGACGGGCAGGGCGAACCACGCCACCACCACCCGTTGCGTCCACACGGCATCCTCTCCAGGGGCCAGCCGAGCGCGGGGCGCCGACTCCCACGTCAGGGCGGGGAGGGGAAGGCTCAACGCGAGCGCCCCGGCAGCCGCGGCGGCCAGTGCGGGAAGTCCGATGATCGCGAACATCGCCGGCGGCAGTGGGCCGCGAGCGGCGTCCCACGAGTCAATGCCCCGCTGCGACAGCAGGGTCCACACGCCGATACCCGCGGCCAGCGTCGCAACAAAACTGGTCGTGGAGGCCCACCCCGACAACGTCGTACGACTGCGCGTCACGCGGGCCGCAACGAGCGCGGCGAGCGCCGACACGCTCGCCAACCCCAGCAGCAGCCAGAAGAACCCGTCGCGCCCGAACGACGACGATGGGTCACCGGTGAGCTCGAAGCGCGAGGCGACCGGATCGGGCAGTTCGACCATCCACAACGTCACGGCGCAGGCCAACACGGCGAGACCAGCCACCGGGAACCCGACAACTGCGGCTCGCAGTACACGCTCCTTGCCGGTCATCGAGTCGCCTCCACGAGTCCGCAGACCTGCACCATAGCCCGGCCCAGGGAGGTGGGGTGCACTCCCCGATGCCGGTGCGGATGCGCACTCGGGCGAACCTGAACCCGAAATGCAACTCGGCCCCCGGACACTGGTCTGGGGGCCGAGCCGGTTCGTTCGGTGCTACTTGCTGATGCTGGTCACCCGGCCGGCGCCGACGGTGCGGCCACCCTCGCGGATGGCGAATCGCAGGCCCTCGTCCATGGCGATGGGCTGGATCAGCTCGACCGACATCTCCGTGTTGTCACCGGGCATGACCATCTCGGTGCCCTCGGGAAGGGTCACGACGCCGGTCACGTCGGTGGTGCGGAAGTAGAACTGCGGCCGATAGTTGTTGAAGAACGGCGTGTGCCGGCCACCCTCCTCCTTGGAGAGGATGTAGACCGACGCATCGAAGTTCGTGTGCGGGGTCGTCGTGCCGGGCTTGATCACGACCATGCCGCGCTCGACGTCCTCGCGCTTGGTGCCACGAAGCAGCAGCCCGACGTTCTCGCCGGCCTGACCCTCATCAAGCAGCTTGCGGAACATCTCGACGCCGGTGACCGTGGACTTCTGCGACGTGTCGCGGATGCCGATGATCTCGACCTCCTCACCCACCTTCACAATGCCCCGCTCGATCCGACCCGTGATGACGGTGCCACGACCGGTGATCGTGAAGACATCCTCGACAGGCATGAGGAAGGGCTTCTCGGTGTCACGAGCGGGAGTCGGAATCGCCTCGTCGACCGCAGCCATCAGCTCGGCGACCGACTCGCCCCACTTGGCATCGCCCTGCAGCGCCGGGAAGGCGGCAACGCGGACCACGGGGATGTTGTCGCCGTCGAATTCGTACTCCGACAGCAGCTCACGGACCTCCATCTCGACGAGCTCGATGAGCTCCTCGTCGTCCACCATGTCGCACTTGTTGAGAGCGACAACCAGGGCCGGCACGCCGACCTGGCGGGCGAGCAGCACGTGCTCGCGAGTCTGCGGCATCGGGCCGTCGGTGGCGGCGACCACGAGGATCGCGCCGTCCATCTGAGCCGCGCCGGTGATCATGTTCTTGATGTAGTCGGCGTGACCGGGGCAGTCGACGTGCGCGTAGTGACGCGCTTCGGTCTGGTATTCGACGTGCGCGATGGAGATGGTGATACCGCGCTGGCGCTCCTCGGGAGCCTTGTCGATCTGGTCGAAGGCCGAAGCCTCGTTCAAGGTCGGGAACTTGTCGTGCAGCACCTTGGTGATCGCCGCCGTCAGCGTCGTCTTGCCGTGGTCGATATGACCGATGGTGCCAATGTTCACGTGCGGCTTGGTCCGCTCGAACTTCGCCTTAGCCACTTCGGGCTCCTCCTGTTGTGATGTTTCTGTCTGGATTGGTTGGGATGTTACTGCTACTCGCCACGAACCTTCTTGACGATCTCGTCGGCGATGTTCGTCGGAACCTCGGCGTACGAGTCGAACTCCATCGAGTACGAGGCCTGCCCCGAGGTCTTCGACCGCAGGTCACCGACGTACCCAAACATTTCCGAGAGCGGCACCAGTGCATTGACCACCTTGTCTCCGTGCCGCTCTTCCATGCTCTGCACCTGGCCGCGCCGAGAGTTGATGTCACCGATGACGTCACCGAGGTAATCGTCAGGGGTGATGACCTCAACGGCGAACATCGGCTCCAGCAGCACTGGCTTCGCCTTGCGCGCGGCCTCCTTGAAGGCCGCAATGCCGGCGATCTTGAACGCCAGCTCCGAGGAGTCGACGTCGTGGTAGGCGCCATCCTCCAGGGAAACCTTCACATCCACCATGGGATAGCCGGCGAGCACGCCGAACTCCATGGCCTCTCGGGCACCGGAGTCGACCGAGGGGATGTACTCCCGGGGGATCCTTCCGCCGCTCACGTTGTTCTCGAACTGGTAGCCAGCACCGGCGCCGGTCTCCGGATCGATGCTCGGCTCGATCGAGATGATGACCTTGGCGAACTGGCCGGAGCCACCGGTCTGCTTCTTGTGGGTGTAGGAGTGGTTGGCAACCTTCTGACGGATCGTCTCGCGGTAGGCCACCTGTGGCTTGCCGACGGTCGCCTCGACCCGGAACTCACGCCGCATCCGGTCGACCAGGATCTCCAGGTGCAGCTCGCCCATGCCGGCGATGATGGTCTGGCCGGTCTCCTCGTCGGTCTTGACCGTGAACGTCGGGTCCTCGTCGGACAACCGCTGAATCGCGGTGCCGAGCTTCTCCTGGTCGCTCTTGGTCTTGGGCTCGATCGCCACCTCGATCACCGGAGCCGGGAACGTCATCGACTCGAGTACGACGGGGTTGGCGGGGTCACACAGGGTATGTCCGG
>JAKFXV010000237.1 GCA_021731205.1 Nocardioides sp.
ACATGGGCGACGTCTTCGAGGTCGCCGACCGGATCTGCGCGCTCTACCTCGGCCGGGTCGCGGCCGACGTGGCCGCCAAGGATGTGACCCATAGCCAGGTCGTCGAGCTGATCACGGCCGGCCGCTCGGGCGACATCGGCATCCAAGCCGACCAGGCCGCGCTCTCCACCTGACATCGCAGCGTCACCCAACTCACCAATTCAGACCAGCCTTCCGGGCCACCGGAGAGGAGCCAGCAGATGACCAGCCAGACCCAGGTCGCGGATTCCGACTTCGCGATCGACAGCAAGCAATCGGCCAGCCTCGCCGACGCCGCACGCGACTACATCGGCCGCGTCAAGGGCGGCGACATGGGCTCCCTGCCCGCCGTCGCCGGGCTCGTGGTGCTCGTGATCGTGTTCAGCTTCGCCAACGACCGCTTCCTGTCCACACTCAACATCGCCAACCTGTTCACCCAGGCCGCCGCTATCTGCGTGCTCGCGATGGGCCTGATCCCAGTGCTGTTGGTGGGCGAGATCGACCTCTCCGCAGGGGTGGCCGGCGGCATGAGCGCGTGTATCACCGCACTGATGATCGTCGACCAAGGCCAGTCGTGGTTCATCGCGGTCCTGGTCGGCGTCGCCGTCGGCGCAGTGCTCGGCCTCGTGATCGGCCTGCTCGTCGCGCGGCTCGGCATCCCCTCGTTCGTGGTGACCCTGGCGTTCTTCCTGGCCCTCCAGGGGGTCTCGTTGAAGCTGATCGGCGCAGGCGGCTCGGTCCGCGTGGCCGACCCCGTCATCCGCGGCATCACGATCAACAACCTCGCCGTCGGTCTCGGCTGGGCGCTCGCGTTCCTCACCCTCGCGGCGTACGCCGCCACCACGTTGTTGCGCTACCAACGCCAGGTCAAGGGCGGGCTCCAGCACCAGCCGTTGTCGGTGCTGTTGCTCAAGATCGGCGGGATCGGCGTGATCCTGCTCGGCGCCACCTTCCTGCTCAACACCAACCGCAGCCTCAACCCGAACTTCCCGATCAGCGGCGTTCCCTACGTCTTGCCGCTGGTGGGTGTCCTGCTGATCTTCTGGACCTTCATCTACGGCCGCACGGCCTTCGGCCGGCACCTGTACGCCGTCGGCGGCAACGCCGAGGCCGCGCGTCGGGCCGGCATCAACGTGCTGCGGATCCGCGTCTCGGCGTTCGTGATCTGCTCGACGATGGCGGCGATCAGCGGCATCCTCGCGTCGTCGTACACCGGGAAGGTCTCGCCATCCTCGGGCGCCGGCAACGACCTGTTGTACGCCGTCGGCGCGGCCGTGATCGGCGGCACCAGCCTGTTCGGCGGCAAGGGCAAGGCCCAAGATGCCGTCGTCGGTGGCCTGGTGATCGCGACGATCGCCAACGGGCTCGGCCTGCTCAACCAGGCCAGCTACATCAACTTCCTGGTCACCGGTGGCGTGCTGTTGCTCGCCGCGAGCGTGGACGCGATCTCCCGTCGTCGTCGTAGTGCGGCCGGCATCGGGTAGTCATGACTCCGACCTCTCGCGTCGGCAGCACCCGGTCCAGCGGCACCCGTGGCGGCACGGGCAGCAACCAGGAGGGGGTCCGCCGGCACAACCTGGGCACCCTGCTGCACCACGTGCACCGCACGGGGCAGATCTCGCGGGCCGAGTTGACGACCTCGATGGGGCTCAACCGCAGCACGATCGCGGCCCTGGTCACCGAGCTCGAGTCGCTCGGCGTCACCGAGCAGACCAAGCCGTCCTCGGAGTCGCGCCAGGGGGCCGGCCGCCCCTCGGTCGACGTGCGTCCCAGCCCCGGCGGTCCGTACGCCGTCGCGGTCGACGTCGGCGTGGACCGGGTCGTGGTGGCGCGGGTCGGGCTGGGTGGCGTGGTCCAGCGCCGGGCGCTGTCGCCCCTGGTCGGTGAGCCGGATCCCGCCGAGGTCACCAAGACCGTGCAGGAGATGGTGAGCTACGTCGTCGGTGACGCCCCGACCTCGAGCGTGCTGGTCGGCGTGGGGGTCGGCGTACCCGGCCTGGTCCGGCGCTCGGACGGACTGGTGCGGATCGCCCCCAACCTGGGCTGGCGCGACGCTCCGTTCGCGACCATGCTCGGCGACGAGCTCGGCCTCGGGGTGCCGGTCTCGATCGGCAACGACGCCGATCTCGGCGCACTGGCCGAGCACCAGCGTGGCGCCGGGGTCGGCCTCTCCGACGTGATCTACGTCTGCGGCAACATCGGTGTCGGCGCGGGCGTGATCGCCTCTGGCGAACGCGTCGCCGGCGCGGGCGGATATGCCGGTGAGATCGGGCACCTCCCCTACCTCCCCGGCGGCCACGAATGCCACTGCGGCAACCGCGGCTGCTGGGAGACCGAGGTCGGCGCGATCGCGATCGCGAAGGCCATCGGCTGGCCGCTGGACCAGGTGCTCTCCCTCGGCGAACAGCTGGACGCGTACACCACGGCCCCGGCCGAGCTCCGCGCGATCGGCACCCATCTCGGGCGTGGGCTGGCGATGTTGGTCAACATGCTCAACCCGCAGGTGATCGTCCTCGGCGGCTACCTCGGCTCGCTGTTCCCGCTGGTGCAGCCCGAGGTCAGCCAGGCGCTGCACGCCGTCGCCCTGCAGGCGCCGAGCGAGTCCGTGGGCCTCCGGGTGCCGGGCCTGGGCCGGGACTCGGTCCTGCTCGGCGCCGCCGAGATCGCCTTCGACGAGCTGTTCGTCGACCCCGTCGCCAGCCTCGCCCAAGGCCGTAGCGACGTCGCCGCCCTCCTCCGCAGTTAGGTGACGTCACAACGACATTGACATGACATCACTGTGATGTCACAGTGATGCGCATGGACATCACGTCGTACGTCGACAATCTCCGGCGCGACCTCGTCACCTCCGCCGAGGCCGGCAGCCCCGAGGTCAAGGAAGCCGCCGAACGCCTCGCGATGGCGCT
>JAKFXV010000006.1 GCA_021731205.1 Nocardioides sp.
GCCCGGTACACCCAGATCGTGGCCATCAAGAACCTGCAATCACAGCTGGATGCGTCTGATCTCCGGCTGACGAATGCGCAGCTCAAGGTGCAGGAGTTCTTGGTCACCAAGCCCGAGCCAGCCGCCGCGACGAGCGCGTTCACGCGGCTCGAGACCAACTACGAGCAACGTTTCGCGACCTGGGAGTCCCGGTTGGCTGAGCTGTCGGCCACGGGGCTCCAGGGAGCCGTGGAGTCGTCGCGGGAGGCCACCGCAGCCTACTTCGCGGTGCTGGAAGGACCCTTCGTCAAGGCCCTCGGCGCCGACGAACCCGAGGCCGTCCAAACGATCGTGGACGGCGACCTGGCCCGGGCGCTTGCGCTCCAGGAGGCCAGCCTGCAGGTGCTCGATGGGCTCGCCGCCGAGCAACTGGCCGCCGCCGAGTCGGCGGCGGTGACCGATCTGCGGGCCGACAAGCGACTCCTAGCGGCCGGCGGTTTGGCGGCCGGTGTGGTGGCCATCCTGCTCGGGCTCGTCACGTTGCGCTTGATGTCCAGTCGGCTGCGCCGCATGCGGCAGTTGACCGAACGCGAGTTTCCGCTCCTCCTCGCGCAGTCCGATCGGGCTGGCGACGGCCAGAGCGAGCCCGTCGCACTCGCCTTGCCCGCCGTTCGCGGTCGCGATCACCTTGCGCGCACCGAGCGGGCCGTGCAACGAGTGGTCGTCACCGCTGTGGACCAGGCCGAGGAGTTGGCCCGACTTCGCACGCTGACTGCGGATCTGTTCGCCCATACCGGGCGCCGCAATCACCAACTGCTGTCCCTCGCCCTTGCGCGGCTGGCCAGTCTCGAGAGTGTCGGACTCGACTCGACTCGGGCACAGGAGTTGGATCAGATCCGCACGGCGCTGACGCGGATGCGGCGCGATGCGTCGGGCATGTTGGTGATGGCTGGCGAAGCCCCCGTCCGGCAATGGGAGACGGCCGTTCCGCCGATGCAGGCGCTCCAGGCCGCGTTGGCTGAGATCGAGGCCGCCGACCGAGTCGACTGGGATCTCGACGAGTCGGTGGAGATCGCCGGACAGGTAGGCGCCGACGTCGCTCACGTGCTCGCCGAACTGCTGGACAACGCCACCTGCTTCTCCAACGCCGACACCCGAGTCACGGTGACCGGCGTCCGCAGCGAGGACGGCTATGTGTTCACCATCACCGATGCCGGCTTGGGGATCCCCGCAGCGGAGTTGGCCGCGTACAACACCCAGTTGGCTGACTCCGCTCATGCCCTGCACGATTCGCGACGCCTCGGCCTCGCGATCGTGGCGCGCTTGGCCGACAGGCACGACTTGGACGTCACGCTGTCCCAGTTGCCGACCGGGGGGCTCGTGGCCACGGTCGTCTTGCCTCCCGCGTGCTTGAGTCAGGCCGAGCCCGAGGAGCTGCCCGGGCGCGTGCCGGCTCTGTCGCTGGCCGTCTCCGCGGTCGACGACGAGGTTGTTTTGCCCGTCGACATCCAGGAGCGACAACTGCCGCGCCGGGTGCGAGGGGCCAGCCTCGACCCCACGCTGCGTCAAGCCCAACCCAACGAACAACCCGACTACCGCAGCCCAGAAGCGGTGCGTCAATCGTTGAACTCACTCGCGGTCGGACGCATTGCGGCCGCAGACCGACATCCCGGACAGGTGGACCCCAACTCGTGATTACCGATCTCTCCTCTCTGAGCCCGCCCGCGCTCGAAGTTGCAGCCTTGTTGAGTGACTTCAACGACGCGGTCGCGGGAGTGGAACAAACCATCGCGGTGGCTGCGGACGGTCTCCTCGTGGGGGCCGCCGAGTCCACTGAGCGTGAGTACGCCGATCGCCTCGCGGCCGCGGTCACCGGGATTCGCGGCATGGCCGCCGGAGCTGCACACCTGCTCGGGAACCACGGCCTGCGGCAGGTGGTCGTGGAGTTCCACCACGGCTATCTCCTCGTCTCGAGCCTGGCCGGCCGCTTCGATGTCGGAGTTCGCGTCAATGGTGACTGCGACCTCGGCACTGCAGGTTATGAGTTGGCGTTGCTGATGGAACGCCTTCGCGATGCCTTGACCGACCAGATCCTCGTGGAGCTGAAGAGCGGACTGGCCAGCTAATGACGGCCGAGTCCGGCGGCGCCATTCGAGCCTCGGCTAAGATTCTCGTCGCCGGGGGCCGGGCCGCCGATGCGTCGACCCTGGTGAGATCCGTCTCAGAGATCCAGGGCCTTCCAGATGATCTGGACGGGGCGCTGACCTGGGACTTCGGGCGGGTCAACGTGGACGGGGCGCTCAGGCTCTACCTGTTCGCCCTCCCCGAGGTGGACCGCTTCGGTTTCGCCTGGGACCAGTTCCTGGAGGGAGCCTTGGGTGCGGTCGTGCTGGTGGATCCCGAGCGACTGTCGGCAGCCTTCTCCATCGTCGACTTCTTCGAGAGTCGGGATCTGCCCTTCGTCGTGGTGCTCGCCCAGCGCGGCGGTCGCCCGTCGGTCTCCGCCCGCGCGGTGCGATCCGCCCTCGATCTGGATCCCGACATCGCTGTCGTCACTGCCGAGTTCACTGCCGAGGCCGCGACCAAGAAGGTGCTGCTCGAGCTCCTCGATGTCGTGCTCTACCGCGCCGCGGCCACCGGCTGAGGCGCTAGAAGACGCCGGCCGGGCGGAATTGGACCGACACCCTGGGTCCGGCGTGCGCTGCTTTCGGCACCGAGTGCTCCCAGGTGCGCTGGCACGACCCGCCCATGACCAACAGATCACCATGACCGAGCACAAAGGTGACCGAGTCGCCACCTCCGACAGGACGCAGCAGTAGTTTGCGCGGTTCTCCGAAGGAGACGATCGCCACCATGGTGTCTTCGTTGCGACCGCGGCCCATCAAGTCGCCGTGCCAGGCCACGGAGTC
>JAKFXV010000093.1 GCA_021731205.1 Nocardioides sp.
AGATCGTGCGTGCGCATGGCCTCGATGGCGCCGAGCGCCGCCGCGCAGGCGACCGGGTTGCCGCCGTACGTCCCACCCAGACCGCCCACGTGGACGCTGTCCATGATCTCCGCGCGGCCGGTGACCGCGGCGAGAGGGAAGCCGCCGGCGATGCCCTTGGCGGTCGTGATCAGGTCGGGTACGACGCCCTCGTGGTCGCACGCGAACCACTCGCCGGTCCGGCAGAAGCCGGACTGGATCTCGTCGGCGATGAACACGATGCCGTTGTCGCGACACCACTGCGCCAACGCGGGCAGGAACCCATCGGCTGGTACGACGAACCCGCCCTCGCCGAGGATCGGCTCGATGACCAGACACGCCAGGTTGTCGGCCCCGGCCTGCTTGTCGAGCACGTCGATGGCCCGGGCGGCCGCCTCCTCGCCCTTCAAACCCTGGGTGTCGCGCAGCGGATAGGACACCGGCGCGCGGAAGATCTCACTCGCGAACGGCCCGAAGCGGTGCTTGTAGGGCATGTTCTTGGCGGTCATGCCCATCGTCAGGTTGGTCCGCCCGTGATAGGCGTGATCGAACACCGCCACCCCGTTGCGGCCGGTGTAGGACCGGGCGACCTTGACGGCATTCTCGACGGCCTCCGCGCCGGAGTTGAACAGCGCCGACTTCTTCGCGTGGTCTCCGGGGGTGAGCTCGGCCAATGCCTCCGCCACGTCGACGTAGGCGTCGTACGGCGTGACCATGAAGCAGGTGTGGGTGAACCGCGACACCTGATCCTGGACCCGCGCCACCACCTCGGGGGCGGCGTTGCCGACGGTCGTCACGGCGATGCCGGAGCCCAGGTCGATCAGGGAGTTGCCGTCCACGTCCTGGAGTACGCCGCCGCCCGCGGCCACCACGAAGACCGGCAGCGCCGTGCCGACCCCGTCGGCGACGTGCGCCTTCTTTCGCGCCAGCCGCAGGGCCGATTCCGGCCCGGGGATCTCGGTGACGAGGCGCCGTTCCTGGGGGAGGCCGGGGCCGCCGGCGGGTGAGGCAGTGGAAGCGTCGATCATGGGCCCGACACTACGACGCAAACCTCGCCGCCGTCGTGGCGAGGACGCGAAATCCGCGGGCCGCGCTAGACGGGTTGCGCACCGCCGACCACGATGTCGCCATGGATCTTTCAGGGACCACCTACCGAGCGGCGTACGACGCCTCGATCTCCGCGCCGCGGGACTTCTGGTCCGAGCAGGCCGCGTTGATCGACTGGATCAAGAAGCCGCGCGAGGTCCTCGACGAGTCCCGCGCGCCGCTCTACCGCTGGTTCCCCGACGCCACCCTCAACACCTGCTTCAACGCCCTGGACCGTCATGTGGTCGCCGGCCATGCCGACCGCACCGCCCTGATCTACGACTCGGCGGTGACCGACACCAAGCGCCGCATCTCGTACGCCGACCTGCTCGCCGAGGTCGCGGCCTTCGCCGGCGTACTCCAGGCGCACGGAGTCACCAAGGGCGACCGAGTGATCATCTACATGCCGATGATCCCGGAGGCCGTGGTCGCGATGCTCGCGTGCGCGCGCCTGGGCGCGGTGCATTCGGTGGTCTTCGGCGGCTTCGCTCCCGCAGAGTTGGCGCTTCGCATCGATGACGCGCTCCCGGTCGTCGTCGTGACGGCCTCGTGCGGCATCGAGCCGACCCGGATCATCGAGTACAAGCCGATGCTCGACCAGGCGCTCGCACTAGCCGAGCACGCGCCTGCCGCGGTGATCTTGAAACAGCGACCGCAGGCGAGGGCCGTGCTCGATCCCGAGCGCGACCACGACTGGGACGTCTTGATGCAGTACGGGAAAACCCACCCGGCCGCCTGTGTCGAGGTGGCCGCGACGGACCCGCTCTACATCCTCTACACCTCGGGCACCACCGGGAAACCCAAGGGCATCGTGCGCGACAACGGCGGCCATGCGGTGGCGATGGCCTGGTCGCTGCCCGCGATCTACGGCACCGGACCTGGGGAGGTCTGGTGGTCGGCCTCCGACGTCGGCTGGGTCGTCGGGCACTCCTACATCGTCTACGCGCCCCTGATCACCGGCGCCACGACCGTGCTCTACGAGGGCAAGCCGGTCGGCACCCCGGACGCCGGAGCGTTCTGGCGGGTCATCGAGGAGTACGCCGTCACGGGCCTGTTCACCGCCCCGACGGCGATCCGTGCGATCAAGAAGGAGGATCCCGACGGCCTGCTGCTGGAGCGCCACGACACCTCCTCATTGCGCACCCTCTTCCTGGCCGGCGAGCGGTTGGATCCGGACACCTATCACTGGGCCACCGAGCGCCTCGGCGTGCCCGTGATCGACAACTGGTGGCAGACCGAGACCGGCTGGCCGATCGCGGCGAACCTGCGCGGGCTCGAGCCGATGCCCATCAAGCCGGGGTCGCCCTCGGTGCCCGTTCCCGGCTACGACGTGCAGATCCTCGACGAGCATGGCGAACGGCTCGGCCCGGACGCCGAGGGCGCGATCTGCATCAAGCTGCCGATGCCGCCCGGCACGCTGCCCACGCTCTGGGGAGACGACGAGAGGTACGTCGCGTCGTACCTCTCGACCTTCGACGGCTACTACCTCTCCGGCGACGGGGGGTTCATCGACGCCGATGGCTACGTCTACGTCATGGGCCGCACCGACGACGTGATCAACGTCGCCGGCCATCGCCTGTCGACCGGCGCCATGGAGGCCGTGATCGCCCAACATCCGGCCGTCGCCGAGTGCGCGGTGATCGGCGTCGCCGACGCGCTCAAGGGACAGCTCCCGCGGGGGCTCGTCGTGCTCAAGGCCGGGGCCGACATCTCCGGAGAGCAGTTGCGCGCGGAACTGGTAGCGATGGTGCGCGAACAGATCGGCGCGGTCGCGGCCTTC
>JAKFXV010000267.1 GCA_021731205.1 Nocardioides sp.
GTCTCCGGCCAGCAGGGCGGTCCGCAAGGTCCCGACGAACACGCCGGCTCCGCCGATCGCGGCCAGGTTGCCGGGTGTGCGGTCACCCTCGCTGAGCAGTTCGACGAGCTCGACCTCGATCCCGCGTGAACCGAGCGCGTCGGCGATCAGCCCCGCCTGGGTCGTCGCCAACGCGGAGGCGCGCGTGCCGATCCGCAGGAGTCGGTGGGTGCCTGGCGGGGGGCTCACTCGAGGCCCTCGACGCGCGTGACAGCCGCGACCGCTTCGGGGTCGAGGGCGAAGAGCTCGGCCAGCGCGGCGGCGTAGGACCCCGGATCCTGCGCATCGGCCAGCTCGCGCACCCGGATCGTGGGTTGATGCACGAGCTTGTCCGCGACCCGGCGCACGGTCAGCAGCAGCTCGTCGCGCACCGTCGGGTCGAGGTCGGGCAGTCGCGCGTCCAGACGGGCCATCTCGGTGTCGACGAGCGTCGTCGCCATCGTCCTGAGTGCGACCACGGTGGGAGTCACGCTCGCCCGGCGGCGAGCACCCATGAACGCCGCGACCTCGTCCAAGACGATCTCGCGGACGGCTTCGATCTCCGCGCCGACCGCCCCGCTGCGGACCCGATCGGCGAGGTGGGCGAGATTGACCAGGGTCACCCCCGGAAGCTCCGCTACCTCGGGCTCGACGTCGTGGGGCAGCGCTAGATCGATGATGGCCAGCGGAGCCGCACCGTCAGGACGGGCTGCGGCGATCAAGCTTCGGGTCACCACGATGCCGGCGGCTCCGGTGCAGGCGAGCACGAGGTCGGCGGCGGAGACTTCCGCCGCCAGTGCCTCCAGACCGGCCCAACGGACGTCCAGGCCGTTTTCGGAGTTGCGAACCGCGAGGTCGCGAGCGTTGTCGACGTTGCGGTTGAGGACCACCAGATCGGCCGGCGCCAATCGAGACAGCGTCGCCGTGGCCAGCGCAGCCATCGAGCCGGCCCCGACGACCACCACTCGGGCACCGGCCAACTGGCCGGCGACCGCCTCGTCCAGTGCGATCCCCACCAGTGAAGGCGCGGCCGCGTCGATGTCGGTCTCCGCGTGGGCGCGCTTGCCCACCCGCAGCGCCTGCTGGAACAGCAGGTTCAGCGCCGAGCCGACCGAGCCGTGCTCCTGACCGCCGCGCAGCGCGTCCCGGACCTGCCCCAGGATCTGGCTCTCACCGACGGCCATCGAGTCCAGTCCGGACGCGACGTGGAACAGGTGAGACACCGCACTCTGGTCGTAGTGCACGTAGAAGTGGTCGACCACCTCGGGCAACGGGAGATCGGCCCGCTCGGCCAACAGCCGCGAGACGTCCTCCACGCTGCCGTGGAAGCGCTCGACCTCGGCGTACACCTCGACCCGGTTGCACGTCGAGATCACCGCGACCTCGCCGACGGGCTCGATCGCGGCCACGTCGGTGAGCAGCTTCGTGATGCCATCGGTGTCGAGGGCCAGGCGTTCCAGCATCGCCACGGGAGCCGACTTGTGGGACATGCCGACCACCAGCACGCTCATGCGACGCCGCCCTGCACCGCGAGCGGATCGGGATCGGTCGCGGCGCCGGTCTTGCGCTGCTCGTGGTAGGCCAGGATCTGCAGCTCGATGGACAGGTCGACCTTGCGTACGTCGACCCCGTCCGGCACGGCCAGCACGGCCGGGGCGAAGTTGAGGATGCTGGTGATCCCGGCGGTGACCATCCTGTCGGCGACGTTCTGGGCAGCCACCGCGGGAGTCGCGATCACGCCGATGGCGACACCGTGCTCGCGCACGATCCGGTCGAGGTCTCGGAAGGGGCGGACGTCGACTCCGGCGACGACCTCGTCCTGGCGATCCGGGTCCGCGTCGAGCAACGCCACGACCCGGAACCCGCGGCTGCGGAAGCCCGAGTAGTTCGCCAGCGCGTGGCCGAGGTTGCCGATGCCGACGATGACGACCGGCCAATCCTGGGTGACCCCGATCTGCCGGGCGATCTGATAGCGCAGGTACGCCACGTCGTACCCCACGCCGCGGGTGCCGTAGCTGCCGAGATAGGAGAGGTCCTTGCGCAGCTTGGCGCTGTTGACGCCCGTCGACGAAGCAAGTTCTTCGCTGGAGCAGGTGGCGGTGCCGGCATCGGCGAGAGCGGTCAGGGCCCGCAGGTAGACGGGCAGGCGGGCGACCGTCGCCTCGGGGATCTCCCGGGCTCCCGGAACTCTGGGCTCGCCAGGGGCGGGCGTGGATTCGGTCACGAGTCTCGTCTCCCAGCCGCGTCGACGCGGCCCCTCCACTCTAAGAGTTTGTGAACGCAAGCACAAACTCGAACCCCGGGGCCCGGAGGTCGTCCGTCCGGGTCAGGTTCGGGTCAGGCTGGCGCGCAACCGGTCCTCGCTCACCCGCCAGAAGTCGTGTTGGCGGCCGTCGACGAAGGTGACCGGGATCTCGGCGCCGTACTTCTCCCGCAGGGCCGGATCGCCGTCGATGTCGACTTCCTCGAACGACTCGCCCAACTCCGCACACACCCGGGCAATCACGTCGCGAGCCACCTCGCAGAGGTGACATCTCGGGCGACCCAGCAGCCGGACCCGCGGCGGGCTGGGAGATTCGTCAACCGGCGGCACCGCCCGATCCTCGCACGCCCGCCGTAGCCTGGATGCGTGAGCCAGCACAAGCCCGGTCCGCCCAACCTGCGGGTGCGGTCGAGCATGTCCGGCGAGACCGCCGCCGCTGCCGCCTGGCTGGAGGAGGCCCTCACCGTCCCGCCCGACACCGAGGCGGCCGCCTTCTTCGACGTGGACAACACCGTGATGCGCGGCGCGAGCGTCTTCCACTTCGCCCGTGGCCTCTACGAC
>JAKFXV010000116.1 GCA_021731205.1 Nocardioides sp.
GAGACAGGCCCAGCGCACCAACTCTCGGTCATCGCGACCCGCCACCCCGAGATCGATCGCCCGCCCCAGCAACGCCGGGAGGATCGCCTGACAGCTCATCCAGACGATGCCGAAGAACATCCCGCCCAGGAGCGTGGCGCGCTGACCCATCGCCAGCCACCACAACAAGCGCAGTGGCGAGCGATGGTCGGCGACGCCGGGATCGTCGAGAGGCAGGGTGCGCACAACCCCCCACGGTACGTACTCCTGGGGTGGAGACACCAACTCTTTTCCGCCGCTGCTCCCCAGCGCTGGGCCGCAGTACAGACCCGCAGCACAGACTCGCAGTAGAGGCTGTCCGAACGACCGGCACTACACTCGATGGATGGCGTTGACGCCGCACACCGACGCGTTGCTGGAGCGGATCCGCGCGTCCGTGATCGGCGACGATCAGGTGATGCCCGGGCCGTACGGCCCCCGCCGCGTGACCTATGCGGACTACACCGCCTCGGGCCGCAGCCTCAGTTTCATCGAAGACTTCATTCGTGATGAGGTGCTGCCGCGTTACGCCAACACCCACACCGAGGCCAGCGGCACCGGCTTGCAGACGACCCGGCTCCGTGAGGACGCGCGTGAGCTGATCCGCGAGGCGGTGGGCGGTGACGATGAGACGGTCGTGATCTTCGCCGGCTCGGGCAGCACCGGCGCGCTCGACAAGCTCATCGGGATCCTCGGACTGCGAGTTCCGGCGGCGCTCGACGACCGCTACCACCTCACCGAACAGATCCCGCCCGACGAACGCCCGGTCGTGTTCATCGGTCCGTTCGAGCACCACTCCAACGAGCTGCCCTGGCGCGAGTCCATCGCGGATGTCGTGACCATTCCGGAGGACGCCGACGGTCACATCGATCAGGCCCAGCTCGCCGTCGAACTCGAGAAGTACGCCGCTCGACCGCTCAAGATCGGCTCGTTCTCTGCCGCGTCGAACGTCACCGGAATCGTGTCGGACACCTACGGCGTCGCCGCGCTGCTGCACGAGCATGGAGCCCTGTCGCTGTGGGACTTCGCGGCCTGCGCGCCGTACGTCGATATCGAGATGTACGCCCCCGAACACGCCCCGGCGGCGGCGTACAAGGACGCGATCTTCCTCTCGCCGCACAAGTTCATCGGCGGCCCGGGCACCCCGGGACTACTGGTGGTCCGCCGTGAGCTGTTGACCAACCGGGTCCCCGTGGTCCCCGGCGGTGGCACCGTGATGTACGTCAACCCGACCGAGCACCGCTACCTCACCGACCCCACCCATCGTGAGGAAGGCGGCACCCCGGCGATCGTGGAGTCGATCCGCGCGGGCCTCGTCTTCGGGCTCAAACAGGCGGTCGGCGTCGAGGCGATCGAGGCCAAGGAGTCCGCCATGCTGCGCCGGGCCGTGGCCGCCTGGGAGGACGAACCAACGATCCAGATCCTGGGCAACCTCAACGCCCGCCGACTGTCGATCCTGTCGTTCGTGGTGAAGGCCCCGAGCGGCGCTTACCTGCACCACAACTTCGTCGTCGCGCTGCTCAACGACCTGTTCGGCATCCAGACCCGCGGCGGCTGTTCCTGCGCGGGGCCCTATGGCCACCGCCTCCTGCACATCGATCTCGAGCGGTCCCATCAGTTCGAGGCCGAGATCGCCACGGGCTGTGAGGGCATCAAGCCGGGGTGGGTCCGGGTGAACTTCAACTACTTCGTCGACGACGCGGTGTGCGACTACATCATCGAGGCCGTGCGCTTCGTCGCCCGTGAAGGCTGGCGTTTGCTCGGCGACTACCGATTCGAGCCGGAGTCGGGCCTGTGGCGACACCGCAACGGCCCGGCCGAACCACCCCTGCGCCTGGCGCAGGTGTCGTACGACGCCGATGGCACGATGGTCTACCCCCGCCACGACACCACGGCCCCGTTGTCAGTGCTGGCGGACTATCTCGCCGAGGCCCGCCGCCTCGCTGCCGCGGCTGATCCGCCGGACTTCACCCGGCAGGCGCACCTCTCGGCGAACTTCGACGACCTGCTCTGGTTCGAGCTCCCCGCCACTGCCCTGACCTGAGTCGGGCTGCGGCCGGCCCGCTCACTGCGCAAGAGCGAGATCGGTCAGCACTTCGGCGCCGGGCAGGTCCCCCAGCAGCGAGCCGGGCAGGAGCAGCTTCGAGCGACGCACGCCCGAGCCGATGATCGCGACCTCGATGTCGAGGCAGCGCCGGTCGACCAGGACTCGCCAGCCCTCGGGAAGCCCGAGCGGGGTGATCCCGCCGTACTCCATCTCGGTCTCCTCGACAGCGCGGTCCATCGACAAGAACGAGCACTTGCGCACGTCCAGCGTGCGCTTGACGAGGTTGTTGACGTCGGCACGGGTGTCCGCGCGCACGACGCACGCGGCCACGCGCTCCAGCCCGTCACGTCGCCCGGCCACCACGACGCAGTTGGCACCACCGTCCAATGGCACGTCGTACGCCGCGACCATGGCGGCGGTGTCCGCGAACGCCGGGTCGATCTCGACGACAGCGACTCGGTGACCACCCGGCCAGCCGGCCAACGCCGCCGCCACCCTCGGAGCCAACAGCTCCGGGTGGTCGACGGCGGGCACGAGTTGGCCGGCCTGCGGCAAGGCTGGGCTTTGGGACATGCCTCCCATCTTGGCCCACCACCGGTGGGCTAGCTGCGACGGCGGCCCGAGAAGGCGATCACGAGCAGGCCAGCGGCTCCGGCGATGACCCAAGGCAGCGGGATCAGCCACCGCAGATCGTCGGTGGAGGCGACCTGGGCCTGGACGTGGTCGACGGCGGGCACGAGTTGGCCGGCCTGCGGCAAGGCTGGGC
>JAKFXV010000315.1 GCA_021731205.1 Nocardioides sp.
CCTGATCGGTGCCGACGACTATGTCGTGAAGCCGTTCGGCACCGATCAGGTCGCTGCCCGGATCCGAGCCGTGCTTCGCCGAGGCGGGCAGAGTCTGCCTGGCTCCGAACCCATCCAGATCGGCCAGCTGGCGATCGACGAAGGCACCCGAAGCGCCACCCTGGCCGGCGTCCCGCTCGACTTGGCGCGCAAAGAGTTCGATCTCCTGTTGGCCCTGGCCCACCGCCGCGGCGACGTCGTCACCAAGCGCGAACTCCTTGCCGACGTCTGGCAGCAGGCGTACGGCGGCTCGGACCGGACGGTGGACGTGCACCTGTCATGGCTCCGACGCAAACTCGGCGAGACCGCTGCCCAACCGCGCTACCTACTCAGCGTTCGTGGCGTCGGCATCAGGCTCGTGGATCCCGAGTCGCATCAGGCCGCTCCGATCGCGGCCGCCCAGGCCAACCCGGTGCCGCCGCCTCGTCGCACCCCGGGTGGCGTGCCCGAGCACCGCTGATGCGCCGCCAGATCGCGTGGCTCGTGATCGCCACGAGTTCGACGATCGTCGTGTGCTTCGTGATCCCGCTCTGCCTGCTGGTGCAGGCGCTTGCCGAGGATCGGGCCACGGCCGCGGCAGACCTCGAGGCTCGCAACGTGGCCATCTTGGTGGCCGGCCTGATCGGTGATGACCGGTTGCCGGGATTCATCTCGGACATCGACAGCAGAGGCGCACCGCAGACCAGTGTGCTCGGAGTGGATGGCGCATGGATCACGACGACCCCACGTCTCGACGGCGTCATGACCGCGGAGCTGGAGCGAGCCAAGTCCGGCACCGGACTCACCGTGCTCGACGATCGCGGTTTGCGAGTGCTGCTCCCGATCGTGATCGGCGACGAGAACGAGGGGACGGCCGTAGTCCGCACCTTCGTGCCCCCCGAGGACGTCGGTCGGGGAGTAGCTCAAGCCTGGGCCAGCGTGATCGGCCTGGGGGTCGTGTTGCTGTTGTTCGCACTCGGGCTCGCGGTCTGGTTGGGCCGGCGGGTGAGCCAACCGCTGCGCGCGGTCGCCAACGTTGCGCATCAGTTGCGCGAGGGTGATCTCTCGGCCAGGGCGACGGTTGCGGGAGCCGAAGAGACCGCCGAGTTGGCCCGAGCCCTCAATGGCCTCGCCGAGCGCACCGAGGAACTCCTCGCCGCCGAGCGGGCGACCGTCGCGGACCTCAGCCACCGACTGCGGACTCCGGTGACCGCACTGCGGTTGGACGCGGAGGCGGTCGACGACGAGGAGCTCTCGGGACGACTGCAGTCGCACATCGCCGGACTGCAACGCACCATCGACGCGATCGTCCGCGAAGCCCGCCGTCCAGTTCGCACCGACCTCACAGCGGTGTGTGACGCAACGACCATCGTGTCGGGGCGCGTGCACTTCTGGGGGGCCTTGGCGGAGGACCAGGGTCGGCAGATGCGGGTGAATCTGCCCAACGGGCCGCTTGCCGTCCCGGTCGCCGCCAGCGACCTCGCCGACGTGGTGGACATCTTGATCGACAACGTCTTCGACCACACCCCCGAGGGCACGGCCTTCGAAGTTCGCCTGGGTTGGGCGGGCGACCGGGTGCTGTTGACCGTCCACGACGCCGGGCCTGGACCGAAGACCGGTTTGCGACCGGGAGAGACCCCCGGGATGACCGGTCCTCGCGAAGAGGGCAGCACCGGCCTCGGACTCGACATCGCCCGTCGTACGGCGACCGGTTGCGGCGGCACTCTGATCAGCGGACCGGGCCCGCTCGGCGGAACTCGCGTCGATGTTCGTCTGCCTTTGGTTGAACAGCACTAACTGAGCACCGAAGAAACCCACGGAAAGCGTCCCGCCGGGGCCAAATTTAACGTTTGGATAAGGTTCCGCGTCGCGCCTTTCGGGCATTGTCTCGCCCATGACCTCGACTCCGCGCGCCCGCGATCGGTATCGCGCGGCCGTGACGGTGCTCACCGGCGTCACCTCCGCAGCCGCGCTCACGTCGACCGCGTGGATAGCATCCGGTGCCGCGTCGCAGTACGCCGCCGAGCAGGCCGACCTCGCCGCCGCCGAGCAGTCAGCCGAGGCCGCGCAACTCGAATACGACGCCGCATTGGCGGCATATCAAAAGCGTCTGGAATATTCGAACAACGGTCCGCAGAAGTTGTTGCGGCCCGCGTCCCCGATCACTCCCAAGCCCGCGAAAGCACCTTCCCGCTTGGCGTTGCGCTACGTTCCCGCGCCCACCCAGGTAGGCGCCGGGGGCACCGTGAGCAAGCCCAGAGCGGAAACCAAGGCCAAGCAACGGACCAATGGCGGTGGGGGTTCCGCCTCGTCCGGTGGCGGCAGCACGACCACACCGCCGCCTCCTCCACCACCGCCCCCTCCTCAGTCCTCGGGCTCGTGAGCCTCGCTCCGGACATCGGCGCCGCGACTCGGTTCGACGCGATCGGCACCTACGTCCACGTCGCCACTCGTCGGGCAGCCGATCTGCCCGAGGCCGAGCAGTTGGCTCGCCGGATCCTGCAGGACATCGACGAGACCTGCTCGCGATTTCGGGCCGACTCCGACCTCAGTGTGGTCAACCAGCACGCCGGCCGTTGGGTCCAGGTGGACCCGCTTCTCATCGAGGCCCTCAAGGTCGCCCGCGCCGCCGCCGAGCAAACCGACGGCCTGGTCAACCCGCTGCTCGGCCTGGCCCTCGAGTCGTTGGGCTATGACCGGGACTTCAGCGAGCTGCGCGACGATGGCGCGAGCGAGCCGCTCCCCCCGGCGCCCATCGACGCCTGGAAGCGCATCGAGTTCGACACCCAGCGGGCGGTCCGCAT
>JAKFXV010000113.1 GCA_021731205.1 Nocardioides sp.
TTGCTGCGGCGGCGTACTCCTCGACCTCCCGGTCGAGGAGTACGCCGCCGCAGCAACGTTCTGGTCCGGCGTGACGGGTTTCCCGCTCTCACCACCCCGCGGAGCGTACGACGAGTTCGCGTCGCTCCTTCCACCCGAGGGCGATGACTACCTGCGCCTCCAACGCATCGCCGAGGGCGAACCGGGCATCCATCTCGACCTGAGCGTCGCCGACGCGCGCGCGGCCGCCGGCGAGGCCCAAGCTCGCGGGGCTAGGCTCGACGCAGATCACGGCACGCACCTCTCCCTCCGCTCGCCGGGCGGGCTGGACTTCTGCTTCGTCAGCCATGGCGGCCGGGACCGACCGCCGGCCCGGCGCTGGCCCGACGGCCAGCACTCAGGCGTCTACCAGGTATGCCTCGACCTGCCACGCGAAACGTACGACGCCGAGGCGGGGTTCTGGGCCGCGATCCTCGACGCCAACCTCGAGGTGCTTCAGGCACGACCAGAGTTCGAGTGGCTGCGCGGCAGCCAACAACTTGCGCTCGATGTGCTGTTGCAACGGCTGGACGAGCCTGACGGCCCGGTCCGCGCCCACCTCGACCTGGGCACCGACGACCGCCCCGCTGAAGTGCGCCGCCACCTCGCCCTCGGGGCCGACCACGTCGAGGACGAACAGTTCTGGACGGTCATGCGCGACCCCGCCGGCACGCCGTACTGCATCACCGATCGCGACCCCGCCACGGGCCGACTGGCGGCGAGCCAAATCAACTGAACCGGGCTACGGTGCACCGATGAGCACCCGACGTGTGCACCCGCCACAGCTCGCCGACGAGCGGGCCACCCTGTGCGGTTTCCTCGACTACTACCGAGACACCATCCGGATCAAGACCGCCGACCTCGACAGCGCCCAGCTGGCCGCCACCCTCGGGCCGTCGACGATGACTCTGGGCGGCCTGCTCAAACACCTGGCGATCGTGGAGTCGTTCTGGTTCGTCGACATCCTCCAGGGCCAGACGCAGGGGGAGCCGTGGGCATCGGTCGACTGGAAGAACGACCCCGACTGGGAGTGGCGCACCGCCAAAGAGGACAGCCCCGAGCAGTTGCGGGCCTACTTCGACGAGGCCGTCGCGATCAGCGATGCGATCTTGGCGAGCACCTTGAGCACGGGCGATCTCGACATCCGCTCGGCTCGCCCCAGCCGGCATTCCGGGGAGCACTTCAGTGTGCGCTGGATCCTGGTGCACCTGATCGAGGAGTACGCCCGGCACGCGGGCCATGCCGATCTGTTGCGGGAGTCGATCGACGGGCAAGTGGGGGACTGACGGGGCGTCTGGGTTGCCCCGATGGGTAGCGTGACAAGCGTGACCCCCACGACGTACGACGCCCCGCCCAGCGACCGACCCTCGACCCTCGGCGAGCTCCGCGCGGCCGGACACCACCACAAACCGTTGCGGACCGAAATGCGCGACAACCTGCTCGCCATGCTGGCCGGCGGCACCGACCCGTGGCCCGGGCTGCACGGCTTCGACGGCACCGTCATCCCTCAGGTCGAGCGCGCCCTGATCGCCGGCCACGACATCGTGCTGCTCGGCGAGCGCGGGCAGGGCAAGACCCGGCTGTTGCGCTCGCTGATCGGGCTCCTCGACGAATGGACGCCGGTCATCGCGGGCTCCGAACTCGGGGAGCATCCCTTCGACCCGATCTCACCGGCCTCCCGGAGGCGCGCAGCCGAGCTCGGTGACGAACTGCCCGTCGCGTGGCGCCACCGCGATGAGAGGTACGCCGAGAAGTTGGCCACGCCGGACACCTCCGTCGCCGACCTGATCGGCGATGTCGACCCGATCAAGGTCGCCGAGGGCCGCAGCCTAGGCGATCCCGAGACCATCCACTTCGGGCTGATCCCGCGCGCCCACCGGGGCATCGTCGCCATCAACGAGCTGCCCGACCTTGCGGAGCGGATCCAGGTGGCGATGCTCAACGTGATGGAGGAGCGCGACATCCAGATCCGGGGCTACATCCTGCGGCTCCCGCTCGACGTACTCATGGTCGCCAGCGCCAACCCCGAGGACTACACCAACCGTGGGCGGATCATCACCCCGCTCAAGGACCGCTTCGGCGCCGAGATCCGCACCCACTATCCGGTGGAGCTGGCCGATGAGGTGGCGGTGATCCGGCAGGAGGCCCACCTGGTTGCCCAGGTGCCCGACGCGTTGGTGGAGATCCTGGCTCGGTTCACCCGGGGCTTGCGCGAGTCGACGGCGGTCGACCAGCGCTCCGGGGTGTCGGCGAGGTTCTCGATCGCGGGCGCCGAGACTGTTGCGGCCGCCGCCTTGCACCGCGCGACGATCGGCGGTGAGCAGGAGGCGGTCGCCCGAGTCGTCGATCTCGAGACTGCGGTCGACGTCCTGGGCGGGAAGGTGGAGTTCGAGTCGGGCGAGGAAGGCCGCGAACGCGACGTGCTCACTCACCTGCTGCGCCAGGCGACGGCGGCTGTGGTGCGCGAACGGTTCCGGGGACTCGACCTCGCCGACCTGGTCGGCGTACTCGAGGAAGGGGCGCTGGTGACCACCGGGGAACGCGTCACCGCCGGCGCGTTCCTGGCAGACCTGCCCGGGCTGCCGCCCAACCAGCAGGGCGAGTCCGACCTCTACGACCAGATCGCCACCCGACTCGATGCCGCGAGCGAGGGCGAACGCGCAGGCGCGATCGAGCTGGCCCTCGAAGGCCTCTATCTGGCGCGCAAGATCGGCAAAGACTCGGCCGACGGAGAAACGGTCTACGGCTGATGGGCGGCTCGTCTGCCCAACGCAGCGGGCACCGCTCGC
>JAKFXV010000227.1 GCA_021731205.1 Nocardioides sp.
CTCGCAGGGCAACCAGGTCGAGGGCTTCCAGGTCCACTTGGGCGGGGGTCTGGCGCTCGGCGCCAACTTCGGCCGCAAGTTGCGAGCGCACAAGGTCACCAGCGCCGAACTGGGCTCCTACATCACCGCAGTCGTATCGGCCTACCTCGCCGGACGCAGCGACGGTGAGTCATTCGCAACCTGGGTCGCCCGGGCTGATGAAACCTTGTTGCGCGCCGAGCCGACTCCGGTGGGCGGCTGAGACCATGTCCGAGCGCGCGGTTCCGTTTCATTGCCCCTATTGCGGCGACGAGGACCTGCGCCCTCATGTCAACAGCGACGGCGACTCCCCGGCGGGGACCTGGGAATGCCGCTCGTGCATGCGCGCTTTCTCCCTCACGATGCTAGGGCTGTTGCGCCCGCAGGCATCCCGAGGCGAGGGAGGACAGTCATGAGTGCGGGCACGGCCGCAGCACGCGAGTTCCGGGGCACCCACACGGCCGATCGCAGTTCCGAAGAGCTGCGGGAGCTGGTTTCCCACGTCGGCGCCGAGCTGGAGCTCGCGCCTGCGGAGAACATCATCGAGTGGGCGGTCGCAAGCTTCGGCGAGCGCTTCTGCATCACCTCGTCGATGGGTGACGCCGTGCTTGCCCACCTGGCGTCCACCGTCGCGCCCGGGATCGATGTGGTCTTCCTCGACACGGGCTACCACTTCGCCGAGACCCTCGGGACGGCCGATGCAGTGGGACACACCCTTCCCGTCAACCTGATCACGATCACCCCGGTGCAGTCGGTCGCCGAACAGGACCAGACCCACGGGCGGGACCTCTACAAGGACGATCCGGACCGCTGCTGCCAGCTGCGCAAGGTCGAGCCGTTGGCCGCTGCGCTGGCCGACTATGACGCGTGGGCGACCGGGTTGCGTCGCGCCGAGACGCACAACCGCGTGATCGCACCCGTCGTCGGCTGGGATGCCCGCAAGGGCAAGGTGAAGGTATCGCCCCTGGCGCGCTGGAGTGACGAACAGGTCGAGGCATACATCCTCAAACACGGAGTCCTGGTCAACCCGCTCGTCTATGACGGCTACCCCTCCATCGGCTGCTGGCCCTGCACCCGCCGGGTAGCGCCTGGCGAGGATCCGCGCAGCGGACGGTGGGCCGGCACCAACAAGACCGAATGTGGGATCCACTCATGAATGGAGGCATCCTCTGATGGCCGCTCCAGCACTGATCGCGCTCGCGCACGGCAGCAAGGACCATCGCTCGGCTGCGATGATCACCGAGCTCGTGGCCGAGGTGCGCATGCAGCGCCCCGACCTGCGCATCGAGAAGGCGTTCCTCGATCTCTCCAAGCCCTCCTTCGAGGTCGTCGTCGACCGACTGGTGCGGGCCGGCTTCGACGAGATCGTGGTCGTGCCCCTGCTCCTCAGCGACGCCTTCCACGCCAAGGTCGACGTCCCGGCCGCCATCGAGGCCGCGGTCGCGAAGCATCCGGGGGTGCTCATCCGCGCCAGCCGGATCCTCGGTCTGGAGCCGTGCTTCCTGGAGGTCCTGGACCAGCGGATGCGTGAGGCGCTGAGTCTGGCGCGGGTTCGCGAGCTCGATGCACTGGTGCTGGCGGCCGCCGGCTCCAGCGACATGCTCGCCAATCAGGCCGTCGCGCGTCTCGCTCGAGTCTGGTCGGCGCGGCACCGGCTGCCGGTGTCGGCGGCGTACGCCTCGAGCGCCCCGCCGGCGACCGGTGAGGCGGTGCGGGCGTTCCGCGGCGAGGGCCGCCGGCACATCGCCGTCGCGTCATTGTTCTTGGCACCCGGCTTCCTGCCCGACCGGGCGGCCGAACTTGCGCTGGAGGCTGGTGCCGTGGCGGTGTCGCAGCCGCTCGGCGCGCACCCGGAGGTGGCTCGCACCATCTTGGCGAGGTATGCCGTCGGTGCCGTCGAACTGGTGCCCGTCTGAGCGTGCCCGGCTGACCCGCATCAGCTGATCGGGGCCTCCTCGAGCAGCCGCTGGCGTTGCTGAGCAACGTCGAAGTCGGCGGGGGGCCAGTGCAGGTCGAGGTCGCGCAGGCTCTCGAGCAGCAGGCTCGCGATCGCGAGGTTGCGGAACCATTTCTTGTCGCTGGGGATCACCTGCCAGGGCGCCCATTCGGTGTTGGTGCGAGTCAGGGCGGTCTCGTAGGCGCCGCGATAGCTCGACCACAGCGCCCGCTCGTCAAGGTCGCCGGGATTGAACTTCCAGTGCTTGGTCGGATCGTCGAGGCGGGCGAGCAATCGCGCCTTCTGTTCGTCGGCGCCGATGTGCAGCATGCACTTGACGACGCTGGTGCCGGACTCGACCAACTCACGCTCGAAGTCGTTGATCGCGTCGTACCGCCGCTCGATCTCTGCGGGGTCTGCCCAGCCGTGCACCTTCACGATCAGCACATCCTCGTAGTGTGAGCGGTCGAAAACCCCGATCTGACCGGCCAGGGGCAGCGCCTTGCGAATCCGCCACAGGAAGTCGTGAGCCTTCTCCTCGTCGGTGGGCGCCTTGAAGGCGGTGATCCGTAGCCCTTGGGGATCGACAAGACCGAGGGTGTGTCTCAGCACGCCGCCCTTGCCCGAGGTGTCCATGCCCTGCAGCACCAACAGCACTCGACGCTCCGAGCCCGCAGTCCGTTCGGCGAACAGCCGTTCTTGCAGTTCGGCGAGTTCGGGACCGATCGCGGCCAGGGCCTCCTCGCCGTCCGCCTTCGAGCCGTCGAATCCGGGCGCCGCATCGGTCGGGATCGCCTCCAAGTCGACTGGGCCTGGGGCCAGCCGGAGCGCTTGAGAGGTGGTAGGGGTCG
>JAKFXV010000026.1 GCA_021731205.1 Nocardioides sp.
AGAGGCGGAGGTCGCGCGTCGGGCGTCGCTGGTCCAGGCCGATCTGCGCGACGCGCGGGCCCGGTTGCTGGCCGACGACCTGGTCGCGGCGCGCACCGTGTTGGAACAGGAGTTGGCCGACGAGTCGGTGCTTCACGAACGCCGGGCCGCTGTCGAGGACGAGCTGACGCAGGCGCGGCAGACGGAGGCGCAGCTTGAGGCTGCCCTGCGAGCAGACCTGCCCGCCCTCGCCAGCGCCCAGGAGACGTGGTTCGCGCTGTCCGGGCTGCGCGACCGGTTGCTCGGCACGCAGACTCTGGCCGCAGAGCGGGTGCGCAACGCCCAGGGGGTGGACCAGGAGACGCTGGTGTCCACGATCGATCCGGATGCCCTCGACGCAGACGCGGTCCGCCTGGCCGAGGAGGAGACCGCCATCGCTTCAGAGGTGGCTGGTTTGCGGACCGGCCTCGAGCAGGCGCTGGAGGATCGCCGGGTCGCGGAAGAAGCCGCGGATGCGGAAGGGCGTCGGATCGCTGCACTGCAACGAGCGGCGGCCGATCGTCGCGAGGGCCTGGCTCGGCTGCACGGCGAGGTCAGCGCGCTGCGCTCGCGGGCCGCGGCTGCCGACGACGAGGTGGGTCGGCTGCAGATCGCCCACGGAGATGCGCTGTCGCGGGCCGCTCGGGCCCAACACGACTTCACCGCGCTGGAGACCAGGGTCGCCGGGCTGGATGCGGGCGAGGAGGGCCTCGACGCGGAGCACGAGCGGGCCTCGGCCGAGCTGGAGCGGCTGACCGAGGAGTGGGAGAACACCAAAGACGCGGCGAGTGTGGCGGAGCGTGAGCGGGGGGCGCTGCGGGCCCGCCTGGATGCGCTCGAGCTCGGACTGCACCGCAAGGACGGTGCCGGGGCACTGTTGGCGGCCTCGTCCACGGTGCCGGGAGTGCTGGGCACGGTCGCCGCGCTGGTGCACGTCCGGTCCGGCTACGAGCCGGCCGTCGCCGCCGCCCTGGGCGCCGCGGCGGATGCGGTGGTGGTGGCCGATCCGGCGTCGGCTGAGCGCGCCTTGCGACACCTGCGCGACGGTGAGCACGGGCGAGCGTCACTGCTCGTCGCCGGCGGAACTGCCGAGACCGGAGACTGGCCCGCCCTGCCCGACCACGCGTCGTACGCCATCGAGGTGGTGGAGGCGCCGGCCGAGCTCCGGGGCGCGCTCTCGCGGCTGCTGTTCCAGGTGGCCGTCGTTCCCGATCTCGTGGCCGCTCGCCGGCTGGTCGAGCAGCATCCCGAGCTGATCGCCGTCACCCGGGACGGCGACACCTGGGGCAGCCAACTGGTCAGCGGCGGGTCGGCCACGCAACCCAGCCTGCTGGAGATCCAGGCGGCGTACGACGAGACCTCACGGCAGCTCGCCGAGGTGTCCACCAGGGCTCAGCGGTTGAACTTCGAGATCTCGACCCTGGAGGCGCTGCGCCTCGATGTGGCGGATCGCGCGGACGTGGCGCTGGCCAAGCTCCACGAGTCCGACGCGACCCTGGCGGCCGTCGCCGAGGAGCTGGGCCACTACGGCACCCAGGTCCGCTCGGCCAAGGCCGAGGCCGACCGGATCGGGAGCTCGATCGCCGAGGCGATCGCCGCGAGGGACGCTGATCTGGCCGGTTTGAGCGAGCTGGAGACTCGTCTGGCGGCGGCTCAGCAGGGCACGGACGACGAGCCCGACACGAGCGAACGCGAGCGCCTCGAGGCCGCCGCGCGGACCGCTCGTCAGGCGGAGGTCGAGGTGCGGCTGGCGCTGCGCACGGCCGAGGAGCGGGCTCGGGCCATCTCCGGACGTGCCGACGAGATCCGGCGAGCGGCGAACTCCGAGCGCGCGGCGCGGGCGCGGGCGGCCGAACGCCGTGGCCGACTGATCCAAGAGGGTTTGGTCGCCCGCGCGGTCGGTCTGGCCGCGGAGCGAGCCCTGAACCACCTGGAGGCGTCGATCGGGTTGGCAACCGAGGCGCGTACGGAGGTCGAGCGCGGTCGGGCCGGCCGCGAGCACCAGCTGCTGGAGGTGCGGGGTCGCCTGCGGGAGCTGGCTCGCGAGCACGACGAGCTGGTCAACTCGGTGCATCGCGACGAGATGGTCCGCACCGAGCAGCGGATGCGCATCGAGCAGTTGCAGGAGCGCGCCTTCGCCGAGGTGGGGCTCGACATCGAGGCGCTGATCGCGGACTACGGTCCCGACCGGCCGATCCCGTTCTCGGGAACGGTCGAGGAGGGTGCCGAGGTGCCCGAGCCGACGGCGTACTCCCGCGAGGAGCAGACCAAGCGGCTGCGCGCCGCCGAACGCGACCTCGCCATGCTCGGCCGGGTCAACCCGTTGGCCTTGGAGGAGTTCACGGCGATGGAGGAGCGGCACTCGTTCCTCAGCGCTCAGGTCGAGGACCTCAAGCAGACCCGGCACGACCTGTTGGCGATCATCCGCGACGTCGACAGCCGGGTCCAGGAGGTGTTCGCGCAAGCCTTCGAGGACGTCCAGGTCGCGTTCACCTCGACGTTCTCCCGGCTGTTCCCCGGTGGTGAGGGACGGCTCGTGCTCAGCGACCCCGACGACCTGCTGACCACCGGCATCGAGGTCGAGGCGCGTCCGGCCGGCAAGAAGATCAAGCGGCTCTCACTGCTGTCCGGCGGCGAGCGGTCGCTGGTCGCCGTGGCGTTCCTGGTGGCGCTGTTCAAGGCGCGGCCGTCGCCGTTCTACATCCTCGACGAGGTGGAGGCGGCGCTCGACGACACCAACCTGGGTCGGCTGTTGG
>JAKFXV010000088.1 GCA_021731205.1 Nocardioides sp.
GGCGTGAAGAACCCCGACTACGACGACACGATGTACGTCGTCGTAGTCGGGGTTCTTCACGCCCGTGGAGGCCCACAGCGGACGTTGCAGCCGGGCACCCGCGGCAGCGAGATCGTCCCAGCGTGCCCCGGTGAAGTAGTCCTCGAAGGCCTGATAGGCCAGCCGGGCGTTGGCGATGCCGGCTCTGCCGGCGAGTTCCGGGTCGGCTCCTGCGGCAGCGAGCCGGGCGTCGATCTCGGTGTCGACCCGGGAGACGAAGAACGACGCGACGGAGTGGATCGCACCGAGATCGTGCCCGGCGGCACGGGCGGCGCTCAACCCGTCGACGTACGCCGCCATCACGTCGCGGTACTGATCGAGCCCGAAGATCAAGGTCACGTTCACGCTGATCCCGGCGCCGAGCGTCTCGGCGATCGCTCGGCACCCGGCGGGCGTGGCCGGGATCTTGATGAACAGGTTGGGACGGTCCACGACCGCCCACAGTTCGCGGGCCTGGGCAACGGTGGCCGCGGCGTCATGAGCGAGGTCCGGAGACACCTCGATCGAAACCCGGCCGTCGAGCCCGTCCGTGGCGTCGAACACGGGGCGCAGCACGTCGCACGCCGCGCGCACGTCCGCTGTGGTCAACGCCACCACCGCGGCGTTCACGTCGGCACCGCCGGCGGCGAGTTCGGCGACCTGGGCGTCGTAGCGCGTGCCCTTGCTCAGTGCGGCCTGGAAGATCGAGGGGTTCGTCGTGACCCCGACCACCGACGAGGTCGCGACCAGCTCCGCCAGGTTGCCGGTCTCGAGCCGCTCCCGGGAAAGGTCGTCGAGCCAGACCGACACTCCGAGGTCGCTCAACTGCTGGAGGGGTGAGTTCATCGCTGGGCTCCTGACTGACGTGTGTCCGCGAGGCTTTCTCGCGCGGCCTGCGCCACGGCCTCGGGGGTGAAGCCGAACTCCCGGAACAGCGTCGCCTGGTCCGCCGAGGCGCCGAAGTGCTCGAGGCTGACGATGCGTCCACGATCGCCGACGACCTCACGCCACCCCTGGGCGATTCCGGCTTCGACACTGACCCGGGCTCGGACGTCCGAGGGCAGCACCGACTCCCGATAGTCGGCGGGCTGGGCATCGAACCACTCCCGGCACGGCATCGACACCACGCTGGCCCGGACGCCGTCGTCCAGCAGCAGCGTTCGCGCCGCCACAGCCACGCCGACTTCGGAGCCGGTCGCGATCAAGATGACGTCCGGAGCGGCGCCCGCGTCGGCCGGAACCAACACGTAGCCCCCTTGGGCGGCGCCCTCGGCGGAGGCAAAGCCGTCCTGCCCGTGCGGGAACATCGTCAGATTCTGGCGGCTGAGCGCGATGCCGGCCGGCCGGTCGGTGGTCTCCAGCACCGCACGCCAGCACACGGCGGTCTCGGCAGCATCGGCAGGGCGTACGACGTCCAGGCCCGGGATCGCGCGAAGTGCGGCCAGGTGCTCGACGGGTTGATGGGTCGGCCCGTCCTCGCCGAGGCCGATCGAGTCGTGGGTCCACACGTAGGTGACCGGCAGACCCATCACAGCGGCCAGCCGCACGGCCGGGCGCATGTAGTCGGAGAAGACCAAGAAGGTGCCGCCGTAGACCCGCGTGCCGCCGTGCAGGGCGATGCCGTTCATGATCGCGCCCATCGCGTGCTCGCGAATGCCGAAGTGCAGCACCCGGCCGTACGGCGAGCCCGACCAGCTGCTGGTCTGCCAGCGCTCCGGGGTCACCGATGGCTCGCCCTCGAGGGTCGTGTTGTTGGACTCAGCAAGGTCGGCCGATCCGCCCCAGAGCTCGGGGAGGGCTTCGGCGATCGCATTGAGGACGATTCCGGAGGCCTTGCGAGTGGCCATCCCCTTCGGGTCCACGGCGAACTCGGGCAGCGAGTCGGCCCAGCCGGCTGGCAGGGTGCGCGTCCGCAGGCGTGCCCACAGGGCGTGTGCCTCGGGATCCGCGGCCGCCCAGGTGGCGAACCGGGTCTCCCAGCGGGCTCGTTCGTCGGCACCGCGGGCAGCGAGCCTGCGGGTATGAGCCAATACCTCGGGCTGAACTTCGAAGCTCTGGTCGGGGTCGAAGCCCAGCAGCTGCTTGGTCGCCGCCACTTCGGTCGCACCGAGGGCCGAGCCATGGGCGGCGCCGGTGTTCTGGGCGTTGGGGGCCGGCCACGCGATGATCGTGTGCAGCACGATCAGACTGGGCCGATCACTGACCGATCGGGCCTGAGCCAGCGCCGCCCACAGCGCGGGGACGTCCTCGCGGTAGTCATCGCCCCGGGTCGGATCATGGGTCCAGCGGACATGCTGAACGTCCCAGCCGTACGCCTCGAAGCGGGCGCCGACGTCCTCGCTGAAGGCGATGTTGGTGTCCCCTTCGATGCTGATCCGGTTGAGGTCGTAGATCAGGGTCAGGTTGCCCAGCGCCTGGTGGCCGGCGAGCGAGGCGGCTTCGGCGCTGACGCCCTCCTGCAGGTCGCCGTCTCCGCAGATGGCATAGATGTGGTGGTCGAACGGGCTGGCGCCCTCCGGTGCTGCCGGGTCGAACAGGCCGCGCTCGCGTCGGGCCGCCATCGCCATCCCGACGGCGTTGGCAACCCCCTGTCCCAACGGGCCGGTGGTCGTCTCCACGCCGGGGGTGTGGCCGTGCTCGGGGTGCCCGGGGGTCAGCGAGCCCCAGGTCCGCAACGACTGCAGATCGTCCAGCTCCAGCCCGAACCCGCCGAGGTACAGCTGGGTGTAGAGCGTGATCGAAGAATGCCC
>JAKFXV010000232.1 GCA_021731205.1 Nocardioides sp.
GCTCGGTGAATATGTAAGCGGCCTGGGCGGGCCCGATGCCGGCTGGCGGGGCGTACTGGAGCGGGTACGGCGGCTTCGGCTCGCGCACCTGCCAACTGGCACGCAAGGCGATCAGCGCGCCGATGCCAGCCGCGGCCAAGACGACCAACAGCCCGCCGAGGCTCCGGCCGAACACCCGATCGAAGCGCGGGGTCCAGGGCAGCGTCGTACCTGCTGGCGGGGTCGCCATGTCCAGGCCCGCACGGACGGTCACCGGGGTATTCGGCGGGAGGTTGGTCGTGGCGACGGTGAGGGTTCGGGTGCCCTCGCCCTCGGCAGCGCAGCCGCCGCTTGCGCCCGCGCCCTGTGCGCAACTGACCTCCCGTGCCTCCGACGGCAAGTCCACGCGAAGTGAAGCCGCGAGGATCGGCTGTCGCCACCCGCCGGGGATGAGGTTCCAAGAGAACTGCGTGGGAAGGCTCTCGCCTCCCCTGAGCACCCCTTCGATGCGATAGGTGAGGACGTAGACGTGCTCGCCCGGGGTGAGGGTGACGTCGGGATCGCCGATCCGGGCTACCAGGTAACGCCCGTCCTCGCGGGTCAGTTCAACAGGCTCCTGGGATCCGTCGCGGGTGACCTCGATGTCCTCCGGCTCGTGCCGCAGGTGCGGATCGCCCGGATCGACAGGATCGAAGAAGCGGAAGATGCCGCGCTTGCCGTCGTACGGAAAGAGGACGGTGAGCGTCTCGACGACGCTCATATCCCCCTGGTCGTCGAGAGTGAACGTGGCGTCGTACCGGGTGATGGTGGTCTCTTCGTAGACCTGGTCGCTCGAGGCCTTGAGGTCGAAGGTAAGCGCCGGGAGCAACACTCCCAAGCCCAGCACGACAGCCGCGACCAAGCCCTTGGCGAAGCGCACCATGGGCGGAGCCTAGCGACGCCCGCAGTGCCTTCAGCAGCAATCGCGCCGGCCGCACACCGGTCGAGTTCCGGCTCCTAGCGTGAGAGCCACTTGATGACGAAAGCGATCACGACCAGAGCGCCGAGCAACTGCTTCCAGTAGGTCTTCATCAGGATCGGAAGCACCGTAGTGCCCAGGTTGAGTGACTCTTCGCTCGGAGGCGGCGGAGCGGGCGGCCTTGGAGGAGGTCGATCCGGGGAAGTTTGTGACCCCTCGGCCGGTGTTTGTGACGCCTCGGCTGGTGTTTGTGACGCCTCGGCGGTATTTGGTGACGCCTCGGCGGTGAGGCGGGACTCCAGGCAGGCCACGAACTGGCCCAGCAACTTGTCCGACACATCCTGCATCACCCCACGCCCGAACTGAGCGGGCTTCCCGGTGATGGCGAGATCGGTGAGCACCTCGACGTCGGTCGAGCCATCCTCGCCCGCAGTCATCGACGCCGTGATCTTGGCGCCGGCCGTGCCGTTACCCCGCTTGTCCTTGCCGTTGGCGTCGACGACGAACCGATGGGCGGTCGCATCCTTCTCCACGAACGTCCCAGAGCCGTTGTAGACGAGCGCGATCGGCCCGAGTTTGACCTTCACCGAACCCGAGAAGGACTCCCCGTCCGTGCCGGTGACCTGGGCGCCGGGAAAGCACTCCGCCAGCGACGCGATGTCGTTGAAATGCGCCCAGGTCTCTTCGACCGATGTCGGAACCGTAAACCGATGAGCCAGTTCCATCGCCTAGTCCCCCGCCGCCGCCAGCACCGCCCGCCTCGTCAGCACGGTCGCGAGATGCTTGCGGTACGCCGAGTCGCCGTTGAGGTCCGATGGTGGGTTGGTGTCGTCGGCCGCGCTCGCTGCCGCAGCGGCGACGCTCGCCTCCGTCGCGGACGCGCCGGCCAGTGCCGCCTCGGTTGCGCGCGCACGCAACGGCGTCGGCCCCATGTTGGTCAGTCCGACGCGAGCTTCGGTGATCGTTCCTCCCGAGGCGTTGACCGTCGCGGCCACGGCCACGATCGGCCACTGCTGTGCCACGCGCACGAACTTTTCGTAATGCGCACCCCAACCGGTGTGCTTGGGAATCCGGATCTCGGTGAGGATCTCGTCCTCCCCGATCGCCGTCTCGAAGAGGTCGATGAAGAACTCGTCGGCCGACACCGTCCTCGTCCCACCTGAGCCCGCAATGACGAGCGACGCCCCGAGCGCCAGGATCGGCGCTCCCAGGTCGCCCGCCGGATCTGCGTGCGCCAGCGCCCCGCCCAGCGTTCCGCGGTGCCGGATCTGCGGGTCTGCCACATGGCCTGCAGCCTTGGCGAGAAGCAACGCGTGCTCGGCCACGAGCGCGTTGCTAGCGACCTCAGCGTGCGTGGTGAGGGCGCCGATCACGATGTCGTCACCGCCGTCGCTCACCCCGGTCAGGCCCGGGATCCGTCCGAGATCGATCACCACCTCAGGGGCGTTGAGCCGCATCCGCAGCACGGGCAGCAGACTCTGGCCGCCGGCCAGGATCTTCGCGTCGTCACCCGAGGCGGCCAGGGCGGCCAAGGCATCGGCCACCGAAGTCGGTGCCACGTAGTCGAACTGGGTGGGGATCACTGGTCGGCTCCCTTCGCGGAGTTGCCCGAAGAATTGATGGCGTTCCAGACTCGTTCCGGCGTACACGGCATCTGGATGTCGTTGATGCCGAGATGGCGAACTGCATCGACTATCGCGTTGACCACGGCAGGCGTGGACGCGATCGTCCCGGCTTCACCCACACCCTTGGTGCCCAGCGTGTTGGTAGTCGACGGGCTGGTGGTGTGGTCGATGTCGTAGCTGATCGTGTCGGCTGCGCTC
>JAKFXV010000344.1 GCA_021731205.1 Nocardioides sp.
AAATCGACCCAGCGCCCACCCTCACGACGCTCGACTCGCAAGATGGCGCCGTTGCCGCTGGGATAGGCGCCGCTCAGGTCGATCCGGCCGAACGACCCGACGCTCTGCTGCGCCGCGGTGAGCGAGATCGGGGTGTCCGCAGCCTCCGTCTGGGCGCCCTCGGACTCGGCAGCCTCGCCTGGAGCACTCGACGTCTCGCCCGGATCGAGGGTGAACGCCGGCCCACCCGCTTCGGAGGCTGATCCTGGCTCGGGAAGGTACATCGACGCGCCATCGGCGGCCCCGGAGGCACTGCTGGTCGAGCCCAAGCCGAGGACTTTGGTCGTCGCCAAGGCCGCCAAGCTCACCACGATGCCGACAGCGAGGGCGACTGCCATCAGCGCGGCGAGCCCCGAGACGATCGGGTGGCGGGCCTCGTAGTCGTGAACTGTGCCGGTCTTCACATCACCGATGGTAAAGGTGTCGTCCGAAACCGGATCGTCGGCTTCGGGCCGCCTCCACCACAGCTGAGCCGACGATCCGGGCCGGGTTCGGCGACCACGTGCACGGTCCGCTCGCCGTACGGCGTGAGGCAGGTGACCGACCACTGGTCCTCCGCGAGAATCCGCACGCTCTCGAGCTCGGCCAGGGCCAGTGCCTCGCGCAGGTGGAGCTCGGCCACCTGGGCGCGGGCGGAGAGTCCGGCGCGGCCACGAGCAACCTCGGCCGGCATCCGCCCGGCCAACACCTCCGCGACCGCCGTCGGTGCGGTCTGCGGACTCAGCCTCCCCAGGGTCACCCCGCTCGGGAGCAGCACCATGGTGGCGGAGAAGCGGTGCCCGCCCAGGTGGGTGGTCTCCCACGTCGCTTCGGGCCATCGCCGCGAGAGCTCCGCCGCGACCGGGCGACCGAACTCGGCGCAGCACAGGTCGCGGCGACCGTTCGTGCACACCAGCAACAGCGGGTCGGAGTGATCGCTCCAGCCGCGCTCGTCGATCGGCCCGGCCCCGTCTACGTCACCGACGAGCACGTCGAGCAGGTCGGACGCGCTACCGACTCGCAGGGTCCTGACCCGCGGATCCTCTCCGAGACTCGCGCGGAACAGCCGGATGCCGGCCCCGCCCGCGCCGGCGTACCTCCGGATCAGCTGGACGCGCACACCCCCGAGACCAGCAAGACGTTCACGGACGAGATCGGGGAGTCGGCTCTCCGCGACCGCCTGGGCCCCCCAGGCGCCGGAGTACTCGACGAGGAGCCAGTCGCGTTCGGTCGGTGCGGTGCCGGCCAACTGTTCCCCGTCGGCGCTGCTGGCCTGCTGGCACCGGAATCCCTCTCCCACCCGGGAGATTGTGCCGTGTGGAGCCGTGGGCACGCGGTCAGGTGGGGCGGCCGGACCGCCACACCGACGCGACCAGTGGCACGCCTGGGCGGTAGGCGAGATAGCTGTGACTCGGGGCGTCGAGGATCACCAGGTCGGCTCGCCGGCCTGGCACGAGCGCGCCGACATCGATACGACCCAGCGCATCGGCCCCACCGAGCGTCGCCGCCGACACGGCTTCGGCCGGGGTCATCCCCATCTCCCGTACGGCCAGGGCGACGCACAGCGGCATCGACGAGGTGAAACACGAGCCGGGATTGCAGTCCGAGGCAAGGGCGATCCGGACCCCGCCATCGAGCAGGCCACGCGCATCGGGATAGGGCTGCCGCGTGGAGAACTCCACACCCGGCAACAACGTGGCGATCGTGCCGGAGTCCCGCAGCGCTGCCACATCGGCCGCCGTGAGGTGGGTGCAGTGCTCGACCGCGAGCAGCCCCAGCTCCACCCCGAGCTGTACGCCGGGCCCGGGCCCCAGCTGGTTGGCGTGCAGGCGTCCCCGCAGTCCCGCAGCGGCACCCGCCTCCAGCACCCTGCGGGCCTGGTCGGCGTCGAACGCGCCGACCTCGCAGAAGGCGTCGATCCACCGGGCGTACGGCGCCGCGGCCGCCAGCATCGGACCGGTCACCAGTTCGACGTAGTCCTCGACCGCGATTCCGTCGGGCACCACATGGGCGCCCAGGAACGTCGTCTCGTCGGTGAACTGCCGGGCGATCGCCAGGCTGCGCTGCTCGTCGTGCGCGGTCAGTCCATAGCCGCTCTTGATCTCGACGGTCGTTGTTCCTTGGCGGATCATCTCCCCGACGAGTCCCGCGACCCGGGCGTGCAACTGCTCATCCGATGCCGCACGCGTGGCTGCCACGGTGCTGCGGATGCCCCCCGCGGAGTACGCCGCGCCCGCCATCCGCGCGGCGAACTCGCCGGACCGTTCGCCGGCGAACACCAGATGGCTATGGCTGTCCACGAAGCCGGGGAGCACCGCACGACCCCCGGCGTCGTAAGACGTGTCGGCGGCGGGGCATCGCGCGCGCGGCCCGGTCCACGCGACGTGACCTCCCTCGATGACCAACGCGGCGTCCGAGATCACGCCGTACGGCGTGTCGGCGAGCAGATCTCCAGTGAACAACTCGCCGATGTTGGTCACCGCCACACTGGCCCCGGAACCAGAGATCGGACCGGATGTGGACTCGGTGGGGACCGTCACGCCGACTCCTCCCAGATCGCATCGATCGCCGCGGCGAGGGCCTGGCCGACCGATTCCGAGTCGCCACGCTCGAAGCGGACCTCGCCGTCGATCATCACCCGCACGACATCCGCGGCGCCAGCGGCGAACACGGCGGTGTGCTCCAGGCGAGGCTGCCGAGTCCGAGGGCGCCCAGACGGAGGCTGCGGACACCCC
>JAKFXV010000283.1 GCA_021731205.1 Nocardioides sp.
GAGCTCAGCCGCAGGCGGGTCTCGCCTCGTCGGTTGAGGGGGAGGCAGCGGCGGCTGACGTAGGTCTCGACGCCGTCGGCAGTGCGCTTCTGGGCGGCCACACGCACGCAACGCCCAGGTCGGCTCGGCAGCACTTGAGCGGCGATAGTGAATCCGGTGCCGGGACGGTAGATGGCGTACTTTCCGACTTTTCGTTGATAGCCGACGAGCCGCGATCTGATCCGCGTTCGAATGAAAGCCTTCCAGTCGTCGCTGGTGGCGTCGAAGGTCGCGCTCCCGTTCCACGTCGCATCGAAACGGGTGCCGCGCTCCATCGTGAACGTCGTGCGAACAACTCCCTTGGCGTTCACTGCTCCCTTGTGGATCAAGCGCTTCCGCTGGCCGGCAGGCGTGGCGTAGATGCGAACCACGCGCTTGCCTGTCCCACCGACGAGGGTGGCGGTGATCGTGGCGGTGCCATTCCGCTTGTATTTCTGCTTGTCGGTCCTCACCTTGAGGCGCGAGGCGTTCTTGATGGTCAGAATCTGCAATGTGCTTCGACCGGTTGAGTGATAACTCGACACGTACAACCTGCCCGCCGCGAACTGCATACCGCTCGGCGCTGCGGAGCCGTTCGACGGGATATCGATTCGGTTGACCTGCTCCGAGGTCGTCGATCCCGTCCGGCGATATGCGACCACGTCATAGCCCTGACCGATGGCGAGCAGCCCATCTGGGCGCTCCGCGAACCCGCTGAGATAGTTGGGGTTAAGAGATGGCTCGATGCGCGTGCGCTGGTTGAGGAACTCGTCGTACTCGACGTAGTCGCTCGCGGCCACGAGTCCGACCCTGTCGCCCGAGGCGGTTGGCCCGAAGTCGCCCACGTAGCCACCCTGACGGGCAGCGGCGAACTTAGGGTCGGTCAAGGTCGGGTTTGTCCCGCCGCTGGCTTGATAGGACGCGACCTGACTCGAGTAGCTGTCGGCGGTGACCACGAAGAGGGTGTCGGGGAACTGCTTCGCGACGGTGATCTTCTTCCGCTGGGTCTCGGGAGCATCCGGGCCGAGGACCTGGGTGATCTGTCCGGAGGTGGGGCTAAGCGCAGCCGTTTGTATCGGGTCGCGACACTCATTGGGCGCTCCTGTGAACCACACGACCCCGGCGGCCTCAGCAACATCTAGTGGGCACCAGCTTCCCGTGGGATGCTTGGTAACTGCCAATGTGGTGACGTCGACCTCGGCGATCGAGAATTCGCTTGGCAAGGTGATCCATAGCCGCTCACCATCGACGCTGAGCTCCAGCTCGCTGGGCCTTGAGCCCAGGCTCAGCGTGGCCGTCTTGACCCCGTCCAGGTCAGTGACGATCAGAGTGCCACTTTCGCTCGCGACGAAGACCCTGTCATGGACAGCGTCAACCACGATTCCCCCCGAGGGATAGCCAGTGAACAACGCGGTAGCCGAGTCGCCTCGCGCGCTGGTGATCGGCGCGTACAGCGTGCCAATGAGCAGGCCGACGGCCAGAAATGTGACGCGACGCATTCGCTGATGCCCCCCTCCGAGGGGTGCAGTAGACCATAGGCTGACTCCATGTACTGCGTGTTCTGCCAGATCATCGCAGGGCATCTGGGCGCAGAGATCGTGCTCAACGAGGCCCACTTCATGGCATTCCTGGACGCCCGACCGGTTTTCAAAGGACATGTCCTGTTGGTTCCCAAGGCCCACGTGGAGACGCTGCCGGACCTTCCCGGGGAGCTGCGCGATGGCTTCGTCGACGCCGCCCAGCGGCTCTCAACGGCAATGGTCGCGGGGCTCGGTGCGGAGGGTTCGTTCGTCGCGATCAACAACACGGTCAGTCAGTCGGTCCCACACCTCCACCAGCACGTGGTGCCGCGGACCAGGGGCGACGGGCTACGCGGCTTCTTCTGGCCACGCACCAAGTACGACATCGGCGAAGCCGTCGGGTACGCCGACAAGTTGCGCTCGGTCTTGGCCTGACCCTCCTCGGAGGGTCCTACGAACCGCGGGGCAAGGCTCACTTATGGTGTCGGGCATGAACCGCTACGAGGGACGCATCGCCGTGGTCACCGGCGCGGCCCGAGGCATCGGGCTGGCAATCGCTCAGCGGTTTGCTGCCGAGGGTGCGTCGGTCGCCGTACTCGACCTCGACGAGGCGTCAAGTGCGCGGGCCGCCGCCGGCCTGGGAGCGCCGGCAGCCATCGGCGTCGGCTGCGACGTCGGTGATGGCGCCAGCGTGGCTGCGGCCGTCGAGCGAGTCGTCGCCGAGTTGGGTGGGCTGCACGTGCTGGTGAACAACGCCGGCATCACCCGCGACAACCTGCTGTTCAAGATGTCGGAGGAGGACTGGGACTCGGTGCTCACCGTGCACTTGAAAGGTGCGTTCTTGACGACTCGCGCCGCGCAGCAGCACATGGTCGCGCAGAAGTACGGCAAGGTCCTCAACCTGTCGAGCGTGTCCGCGCTCGGCAACCGCGGCCAGGCGAACTACTCCGCCGCCAAGATGGGGATCCAGGGCTTCACGCGAACCATCGCCATCGAGCTCGGCCCCTTCGGCATCAACGCCAACGCCATCGCCCCGGGCTTCATCGTCAGCGACATGACGGACGCGACCGCCTCCCGGGTGGGCATGGACGTCGAGTCCTTCCGCGACCTCGCGGCTCAGGCGACGCCCCTGCGACGAGTCGGCCAACCGGACGACATCGCCGCGACCGCCGCGTTCTTGTGCAGTGACGAGGCGTCAT
>JAKFXV010000262.1 GCA_021731205.1 Nocardioides sp.
GTGGTTGGGCGTGGCGTTCGTCGCCGCGGCGGGGCTATGGAGTCGGCTGGAGCGCCGCCGCGGACCACTCGTGACGGCGACCCTGGCGGGCGTCGGGTACGCCGGCTCGGCTCTCGCCGTGCGCGGTGTCGACGGCTGGGACGCCCTGAGCCTGGCCTCGGCCCTGGCGGTGCCGGCGTACGGGCTGATCGCGTTCTGGCTGTACTCCCAGGCCTTGGATCGAGCCTCCGCCGCAACCGCGTCCGGATCCGTGATCGTCTACCAGACTCTGGTGCCGAGCCTGGTGGGCGTGCTGTGGCTCGGGGACAAGGTCCGTGATGGACTCGCCCTGGGCGTGGCTGCCGGCCTCCTGCTCGCGGTGGGTGGGTCCCTCGTGCTGGCTCGTCGGGACTCGGTGCCCGCGGCATCCGCCTGATCCGCCTGGGAGGATGTCGACATGACTGATGTTTCGGTGCGGGTTGCGTGGGCTGACGATGCGAGCGCGATCGCGACGGTTCAGGTGCAGACCTGGGCCGAGCACTATGCACAGTCGCTGCACGAAGCGGCCCACCTCGAGCACTCGCCCGTCGCGGCCGCCTGGCACGCAGCGCTGAGCCAACCAGGCGACGCCCGCAACCGGGTGCTGGTCGCGCTCGAGGGAAACCGGGTCGTCGGGTTCTCGGTCACCATCCCCTCTCCAGATCCCGACTGTGACCCCATCGCCACCGGAGAACTGGTCGAGTTCGACGTGGCTCCCGCGCACCGCAACCGCGGCCACGGATCCCGGCTGCTGCAGGCCACCGTCGACACCATGCTCGCCGACCGATTCAGCACCGCCACCTGCTGGATCACCAGCGACGACGACACCCGACGCCAGTTTCTGACCGCGGCTGGATGGGCCAGTGACGGTGCGCACCGCGAACTGGCCCTCAGCGAGGCATCCTCGACGGTGAAGCAGGTGCGTTTGCACACGACGATCGCATGACGGCCGAGGCGCGACAGCGTCGCCGGATCGTTGCGGACGGTCTCGGTGTCGGACTCGCGACCGGCGCCTACGGCCTCTCGTTCGGCGCAATCTCCGTCGCCTCCGGACTCGACGTCGCCCAGACCTGCGCCCTGTCGCTTCTCGTCTTCACCGGAGCGTCGCAGTTCGCCTTCGTCGGCGCGATCGCCGCGGGAGGCAGCCCGCTCTCGGCGGCCGCCGCCGCGTTCCTGCTTGGTAGCCGGAACGCGCTGTACGGCATTCGGCTTGCGCCCCTGCTCGGTTGGCGCGGACTACGGCGTACGGCGGCCGCACACCTGGTCATCGATGAGTCGACCGCGATGTCGGTGCTCCGGTCCACCCGGGACGAGGCGCGGCTCGGCTTCTTGTCCACCGGACTGGCCGTGTTCGCCCTGTGGAACCTCGCGACCCTGATCGGCGCAGTCGTGGGCAACCAGCTCGGCGATCCGCGGGACTATGGCCTCGATGCGGCCGTGGGGGCCGCCTTCTTGGCGCTGCTGTGGCCCCGGCTCCGCGAGCCTGGAACGGCGATCCCAGCCGCCGTGTCAGCCGTTGCGGCCGCCACCTTGGTGCCGTACTCCGGTCCGGGCGTGCCCATTCTCGCCGCGGGCGTCGTCGCCGTGGTGATCGGTCTGGTGACCACCCCGCCGGGAGCCCCCAAGGATGGAGACCCAGTAGTGGAGACCCAGTAGTGGAGACCCAGTGATGGAAACCACGACGTTGTGGACCGGAATCCTGCTGGCGGCCCTCGGATGTTGGTTGTTCAAAGTGGTCGGCATGTCGGTGCCGAAACAGGTGCTGGAGCGTCCGGCAGTCAGCCGGGTGGCCAACCTGATTCCGGTGGCCCTGCTCGCCGCGTTGGTCGTGGTCCAAGTGTTCGCAGGCGATCGGGAGCTGGTGCTCGACGCCCGCGTCCTGGCTGCGGTCTACGCGGTGATCGCGCTGATCCTGCGCGCGCCGTTCCTCGTCGTAGTCTTCGGTGCGGCCGGGGTGGCAGCGGCGGCCCGACTAGTGAGCTGAACCGTCCAGGTCGAGGAACGCCTCCAACCCGACGGTCAGGCCCGGGTGGCTCGCGATCTGCCGCACCGCCGCCAACACGCCCGGGGTGAACGACACCCGATCGAGTGAGTCGTGGCGAATCGTCAGAGTCTCGCCGGGTGCACCGAAGATCACCTCCTGGTGCGCGATCAGTCCTCTGGCCCGCACCGAGTGGATCGGCACGCCGTCGACCGCGGCCCCACGAGCGCCGTCGAGCGCCGAGGAGGTGGCATCAGGCATGGCCGCACTCCCGACCCCCCTGCGCGCAGCACCGATCAGTTCAGCAGTACGCCGAGAGGTTCCCGACGGCGCGTCCGCCTTGTCCGGGTGGTGCAACTCGACGATCTCCACCGACTCGAAGTACGGCGCTGCCGTGGCCGCGAAGCGCATCATCAAGATCGCTCCGATGGAGAAGTTGGGAGCGACGAGGACCCCCAGCCCGGGCGCTGTGGCGAGGAGGTCGCGCAAGCTGGCCAGCCGAGGCTCGTCGAATCCGGTAGTGCCGACCACGGCGTGGATCCCGTGGGTGAGGCAGTAGGCAAGGTTGGCCATGACGGCATCGGGATGGGTGAAGTCGACCACGACCTGCGTCTCGGACTCGACAAGGGCATCGAGCGAATCACCGAGATCGACCTCGCAGGCCAACGCAAGATCTGGCGCAGCTGTCACCGCACCGACGACTTCGGCCCCGACCTTGCCC
>JAKFXV010000334.1 GCA_021731205.1 Nocardioides sp.
GGTCCGTCGCGACCACATCGGCGTCATCGATCCGGAGTTCGGCAAGGCGCTCGAGTGGAACCCCGGATCCAACTCGTTCGAAGGCAACAAGGCGATGCTGGTCCACCCGCGCGGAGTGATCGCCGGAGGTGACGGCAATATCCAAGGCGGCACCAACGTCGGGCGGATCGCGGTCTACGACTTCGCGAGCAATCCGGTCTCCGGAGCCAACGAGACCACGATCACGCTCCCGATCGAGGGACGCGTCGAGGAGGGTGCGGTTCCGTTCACGATCGAGGGCACCGCACGCGCCACCAGCGGCGTCTCGCGCGTGGAGCTCGACGTGCAGGACATGTCCACGAACCAGTACCTCCAAGACGACCTGACGACGTGGAGCAACACCTTCAACACGTTCAACGCTTCGACCTTGTCGACACCGGGTGGCGCCACCACGAACTGGTCGCAGACGCTGACCATCGTCGAGAACCGAGCGTTGCGGGTCCAGGCCCGCACGGTGGGCCTCAACAACTCCAGCGATGCCTCGAAGGCCCGCAAGAAGTTCGAGACGTTCAGCGTGCTGGACCGTCCTCCCACGGCCTCGATCTCGGGCCCGTCGGGCATCATCCCCGTCACCACCTTCTCCGTGACGGGTAGCGCGGCCGACGACTTCGGCGTGCGGTCGATCAGCTACATCTTCAAGGACAACCAGGGCCGGTTCCTGCAGGACGACGGCTCGACGTCGGTGCAGTACAACTCGTTCAACGTCCAGCCCGATGTCGTCGACGCGATCAGCACGACCTGGTCGGCAGAGATCACCGTCCCCTACGAGGGGTTGTGGCAGATCGCGGTCACTCCGCGAGACACCGCCGGACAGGGCTCGCTTGACGAGTTCGCCCGCGACTTCATCGTCAGCTCCACAGGCATCGCGCCGTCGGTGAGTATCGCTACCCCGGTCGCGATGTCGCCTCCGGTGGTGCCTGCGACCTTCATCGTGACCCCCGGGTCGCCGATGACGTTCACCGGCACCGCGACCGACGACCAGAACCTCGACCACGTCGAGGTGCAGATCCGCAACACCACCAACCGGTACGCCTTGACCGATGGTGGCGACTGGGTGCAGAACGCATCGGCCGGATGGTTCCCGATCACGCCGAGCCTCAACTCGGCGTCGACGAACTGGAGCTGGACGACGCCGTTCAACCTCACCCCAGGCGCCTACTCGTTCAACGTGCGAGCGGTCGACGACCTCACCTTGACGACCTCGAACTCCGGCCGTGGTGTGTTGAACTTCAACGCACAGGTGGCCGGCGACACTCCGCCAGACACCACGATCGTGCCTGCGGGTGGACCCTTCCTGGGCGGCCAGGACCTCTTCTTGGATCTGGCAGGTGCGGCAAGTGACGACTTCGGCGTGAACAGCGTCCGGGTCGTGGTGCGAGATGTTGACACCAACCGGTACCTCTACCCGAACGGCACCATGTCCGGCATCTACACCGACCTGCCGGCAGTGGTTGCCAATCCGGGAGTGCCCGGGTCGACGAACTGGTCGTTGCACGTCGACCTGCCAACAGCTGGCGACTGGTCGATCACGGCCTACGCCTTCGATACCAGTGGCCAGCAGGATCTCTCGACGACGGGGGCAACCTCGCGCTACGAGATCTACCCGGGTGATCAAGCTCCCGTCTTCAACCCGGATCTGCGCTCACCAGTGGGCGGGGAGACCTTCACCCAAGGCCGGATCCCGGTGACGGGTCGCGTCGAGGACGACAACGCCATCTCCTCGGTGCAGGTCGCGATCATGAACAGCAGCAACCAGTACCTGCAGTCGAACGGCACGTTCTCGGGAACGACCGCAAGTTGGCGTTCGGCGTTCGTGAACTCGCCGGGGTCGCCCGGGTCGAACTACTCCTACACCTCACCGGTGGTGCCGCCGGGGTCGTACACCGTGTTCATCCGCGGCATCGACCTCAACGGGTTCACCACCAATCCGCCGCTCAGCGCGGTGGTGTCGGTGACACATCCGCCGAACAACCCGCCAGTGGCCAACGCATTGATCACGTGCAACCAGAACGTCTGCTCGATGGATGGACGCAACTCCACCGACGAGAACGTGCCGGCTCTGACCTATGCGTGGAACTTCGGCAACGGCACTGGCTCGGGCTCGCTGGTCAGCCGGCGCTACACCTCGCCGGGCACGTTCACGGTGACGTTGACGGTGACCGACGAGTACGGCGCCACCAACGCCGCTGCCCCGCAGACGGTCACGATTGCCGTGCCGCCAGGGAACGTCGCACCAGTGGCAGCGATCGGCACACCGATCTGCTCGGCGCTGACCTGCAGCTTCAACAGCGGTGGGTCGTATGACCCGAACGCGTTCGACACCATCACCAGGAGTTGGAACTTCGGGGACGGCACCACGTCTACGTCGACCTCGCCGACCAAGGTGTACACGACCGGAGGCACCTACAACGTGGTCCTGACGGTCACCGACGGCTGGGGTGCGGTGACGACCGCGTCGACATCGGTGACGGTGACGGCACCGCCGCCGCCCACGCCGTAGGCGCCACCCGTCGGTTCCGCTCATAGAGCAGCTCCGCCAACAAAACAGTTTCACCTAGTAGCAGCTCCCCCAAACAACAGTGGCCCCGTCCGAGGACGGCGGCCACTGTTGTTGGGGGGAGGTGTTACCTATGGGGGGATCGTGTGGGACCGGTTGCTCAGACGCCCATCAGGGTGGGC
>JAKFXV010000333.1 GCA_021731205.1 Nocardioides sp.
CGACCGAGCCGAGACCGGCGTCGCGGCAGGCACGCGCGATTCGGACGGCGATCTCTCCGCGATTGGCGGATGAGGACCCTGGTGAGGGGGCGGGCGTGCGGCACGGTGAGACTCCCGGGGCGGCGTCGTGGGTCCGGAATTGGGTGGCAGCAGGGTAACCGTCGGCCCTAGCGTGGCGGGATGGAGACCCGTGGACTCGACAGCTTCCTGCGCGAGTCGGAATTTCGCGGTGTCCTGGACGTGCGCCGGGAGGGCGAGGTCGTCTTCGCCGGGGCGTACGGCGCCGCCACGTTGCGCTGGGATGTGCCCAACACCCTCGAGACCCGCTTCGACGTGGCATCGATCTCCAAACTCTTCACCGCCGTCGCCGTGCTGGGCCTGGTCGAGCAGGGCCGACTCGACCTGGACGCCTCCATCCATGCCTACGCCGATCTCGGCGCCACGACCATCTCGCCGGAGGTCACGCTGCGGCAACTGCTCACCCACCGCAGCGGAATCGCCGACATCGCCGAGGAGGACGATGGCGAGAACTACGCCGACGTCTTCGCGGCGGTTCCCTGCCATGTGATCGTGGAGACCGCCGACTTCGTCAAGGTCTTCGGCACCAAGCCGGCCAACTTCGCACCGGGCGAGCGGTATCGCTACTGCAACGCCGGCTACCTCCTGGCCGGCTTGGCCGTCGAGCACGCCTCGGGCATGGGTTTCCGCGACTACGTGCAGGCCGAGGTGTTCGCACGCGCCGCGATGACGCGCTCGGCGTACTTCGACAAGAGGTACGCCGTCCCGGATCTGGCCGAAGGGTTCGACCAGGACGCCGAGGGTCGCTGGGAGCAGAACATCTATGCCTACCCACCCGTCGGGCACGCGGACGGTGGCGCGTTCTGCACCGTGGGCGACCTGCATGCCTTCCTGGCGGCGTTGCGAGGCCACGAACTTCTGTCCGACGATGGGACCGAGGCCTTCTTCACCTCCCAGGTGGCCACCGAGCACGAGGAGGTAGGACAGGGCTTCGGTCTCGAGTTCGGGCTCGGGCCGCGCGCCGGTCGTTGGTGGAAGGAAGGCTGCAGCGAGGGCGCCAGCGGCATCGTGCAGCATATGGAGCTGGCCTCGGGACCGGGTGTGGACTTCGCCGTACTCGCCAACAGCTCCAGTGGTGCCTGGCCGGTGATCGAGGAGCTTCAACGTCGCGCGAGAGGAGGCAGCTGATGCGGATCGCCGTACTAGGGACGGGCATGGTGGGTCGGGCGCTGGCATCGCGGCTCGACGAGTTGGGGCACGAGGTGACCATCGGAACTCGAGATCCCGATCGCACTCGAGGGCGTGCCGACGAGACGGGCGACTTCGTCCGCGCCCATCCCGACATCGGGTTGGCCGACTTCAAGGCGGCCGCCACCAGCTCCGAGGCGGTGGTCAACGCCAGCAGTGGCCTGGTGTCGTTGGACGTCCTCACGTTGGCCGGCGCGCCGGCCTTGGCCGGGAAGGTCCTGATCGACATCTCGAACCCGCTCGACTTCAGCAAGGGCTTTCCGCCCACGCTCGCCGTCGTGGACACCGACTCCCTGGGCGAACAGATCCAACGCGCCTTCCCCGAGGCTCGGGTCGTCAAGACGCTTAACACGCTCAATGCCGACCTGATGGTGCACCCGGCGACCCTGGGGGCACCCAGCACGGTGTTCGTGTCGGGCGACGACGAATCGGCGAAGTCCCTCGTGATCGACCTCCTGCGCAGCTTCGGCCACGCGGACGTCGTCGACCTAGGTGGGATCGAGACCGCCCGGGGAACCGAGATGTACCTCCCCCTGTGGCTCCGGCTGATGGGTTCCCTGGGCACCGCGACGTTCAATATCCACGTCGTCCGACCCTGAGCGGCGGGCTACGCCGGGCCGGCACTCCACAGCGAGGTCCACTGGTGACCGAGGCTCCCCACCAGGTCGCGTAGCAACGGGAGGCTCACTCCGACCACGTTGTGATAGTCGCCGTCGATGCCGGTGACGAACGGACCCCCTAGCCCGTCGACGGTGAACGCGCCCGCGACGGCCAGGGGCTCCCCGGTGGCGACGTACGCCGCGATCTCCGCGTCGCTCAGCGTCGCGAAATGCACGGTGGTGGCAGCCACGGCCGCCGCACTACGCCCGGTCGCAGTGTCGCGCAGGAAGTGGCCGGTGCGCAGGACACCGGATCGGCCGCGCATCGACCGCCAGCGATCGATCGCCTCCGCTGCGTCGGCCGGCCTGCCGAAGGCGACCCCGTCGAGGTCAAGCACCGAATCACAGCCGAGCACCAGGGCAGCTGGTGGCAGCTCGGACCGTTCGGCGACGGCTGCACACTTCAGCTCGGCCAGCATGAGGGCGAGGTCGCTAGGCGGCCGGGCGCCGATCAGGGACTCGTCGACACCCGAGACGATCACCACCGGGTCGATTCCGGCACGACGCAAGGTAGCCAGTCGGGCCGGGGACGCGGACGCCAGCACCAATCGCATGGCCGCGACCCTAGTCGGCGGTGGGTCGACCGCCGAGTGCAGCCGTGAGCGGCTCGAGTCCGATCGAACCGAGGTCGAGAGCCGCGCGATGGAAGGCGCGGAGGTCGAAGTCGGCGCCCAACCTGGCGCGGGCCGCGTCGCGGGCTTCGAGCCAGATCCGCTCGCCGACCTTGTACGACGGCGCCTGTCCGGGCCACCCGAGGTAGCGGTTCACCTCGAAGCGCAAGACCGCGTCG
>JAKFXV010000179.1 GCA_021731205.1 Nocardioides sp.
GGGGACTACCGCGAGCTCGCCGACGTGCTGGCCGTGGCCGAGGGCGCGGATGTGGTCACCTTCGATCACGAGCACGTGCCCACCGAACACCTGCATGCCTTGGCCGAGTCCGGAGTCGCCGTACGTCCCGACGCGCAGGCGCTCGTGCATGCCCAGGACAAGGGGGTGATGCGCCGCAGACTCGACGAGCTGGGCATCGCGAGCCCGCGGCATGCCGAGGTCTCCTCACGGGGGGAGGTCGTGGCGTTCGGGCTCCCGTGTGTCTTGAAGACCGCGCGCGGGGGCTACGACGGCAAGGGCGTCTGGTTCGTCGCATCCGAGGAGGAGGTGACCGCGGCGTTGGCGAGCATGGGCACCGGGCGCGTGCTGGCCGAGGAGCTCGTCGACTTCCGGCGGGAGCTGTCCGCACTGGTGGTGCGCTCACCGAGTGGTCAGGCTGCGGCGTACGCCGTGGTCGAGTCGCGTCAGCGAGACGGGATCTGTCGCGAAGTGATAGCGCCGGCTCCTGATCTCGATCCGGAGCTTGCCGCTGCGGCCCAACAGATCGCGCTGCGGATTGCGGGCGAGCTCGGTGTCGTGGGCGTGCTGGCCGTGGAACTGTTCGAGACCACCGACGGTCGAGTGCTGGTCAACGAGCTCGCGATGCGGCCGCACAACACCGGGCACTGGACTCAGGACGGCGCAGTCACCTCACAGTTCGAGAACCACCTGCGTGCGGTGTTGGATCTTCCGCTCGGATCACCCTCGCTGCGTGCGCCGTGGACCGTGATGGTGAACATCCTCGGAGCCCCTGAGACCGTTTCCGCCGACCCGGGCCGACTCACCGATGGGTACCCCCACGTGCTGGCCCGCGATCCCGAGGCGCGCGTGCATCTGTACGGCAAGCAGTTGCGGCCCGGGCGGAAGGTCGGCCACGTCAACGTCTACGGCGAGGACGTGGAGGAGTGTCTGGCGCGGGCCCGGCACGCTGCAGCATGGTTCGATGGCAGCCTCGGTGACGAGAGTGACTAGGTTGGTCGCGTCCAGCCCGGACCCGGAAAGCGAGTGGTCATGACGGTAGTTCCCCGCGTCGGCCCCCGTGTCGGAATCGTGATGGGCTCGGACTCGGACTGGCCGGTGATGCAAGAGGCCGCCACGGCCCTGCGCGAGTTCGACGTCGCCTTCGAGGCCGACGTCGTGTCCGCGCACCGGATGCCGGCCCAGATGCTGGCCTACGGTCAGGACGCGGCAGCCCGCGGGATCGAGGTGATCATCGCCGGCGCCGGCGGCGCTGCGCACCTCCCCGGGATGCTCGCCTCCGTGACCCCGCTGCCTGTCATCGGCGTACCCGTTGCGTTGAAGCATCTCGACGGACTGGACTCGATGCTGTCGATCGTCCAGATGCCTGCCGGGGTCCCGGTGGCGACCGTCGGCGTGGGGAACGCCCGGAATGCCGGCCTGCTGGCAGTGCGCATCCTGGCGGTCAGCGACCCGGCGTTGCGCGACCGCATGGTGGAGTTCCAGGCGGCGCTGACGGCCACGGCGCAGGAGAAGGGCGATGCGGTCCGTCGCAACGCCTCCGGCGACCCTCGTCGCCTGGGCTTCTAGCAGGAGCGCACGGCTTCCAGGAAGAACCGCTGCACCGAGGCATGCCTGAGCACCAGTTGCCGACTGTGATGGTGGGTGTCGACCGGCAAGGCGTGCACCTCCCCAGGTTGGACCCGCTCGACGATGCGCGCGGCGTTCGCAGCCACCCCGGGGCCCTCGGTCTCCCAGGTGACCCACACGTTCTCCGGCAGACCGGTGAGTGCCGAGCCGTCGACAACACCCTGGGAATCGCCGGAGGTCAGCACGGGCGAGATCGCCAGCACCGCACACGGCGGGGGTTCCAGGTCCGGGAGCGTCGCGAACATGATCGAGTTGCCCATCGAGGACGCAGCCAGAGCCACCTTCTCGATGCCGAGCGAACGCAGGTGCGCCACGGCGCGCCGGGTGTCCTCCGGCTCGGCCGAGAGGTTGCCCTGGCCGGGGCTCGAGCCACGGCCGCGACGATCGAACAGCAGCACCCGGGCGCCCGTCTCATCGGCGACCCGACCGGCCCACGGGAGCCATTCGCAGATCTTCTGCGAGGCACCTTGGCGTAGTACCAACCCCACCGCCGCATCGGAGGGACCGACCAGTGCAGCTCCCAGAGTGAACCCGTCCACGCCAGTCAGGGTGACGCGCTCGGCGTCAGCCGGGACATCGTCGCACTGGACCGTCAGCGGCGTGCTCGGGGCGTAGGTTCGGTGCCGCTCCAGGTATCCCCAGCCGACCCGAGCGGCGGCAGCCGCGACGACCAGGCCCAGGCCGAGGACCACGATCAGGGCCACGGTGGGGCCGGTACGACGCCTCGGGCGATCGGGCAGGGACGTCACGCGCCCCAACCTAGGTCGGATGCCGGTCGCGCGCGGCGGACTTCACCAACTCTCCACACCCACAACGGCGGGCATCCGAAGTCAGCGCTGCAGGCCTGACGGGGTGCACAGGCTCCGAGCGATGCCCTCGGTGTCGTCCTCGATGATGTGCTGGAACATCCGTGCGGAGCGATCGCTGTCCCAGGTCACCCGCAGATCCGCGATCGGCACGCCACAGGTCAGCCCGGACTCGCCGCTGACTCGGGTCATCGCCCAGGCGAAGCGCGCGAGGTCCACGGGCCCGGTCTGGTCTCCGATGACGAAGGACTCGG
>JAKFXV010000125.1 GCA_021731205.1 Nocardioides sp.
GGGCCGATGCCTGCGACACGATCAGCTATGAGATCGTCACCCGCTGGGGCGGCCGGATGCAGAGGACCTACCTGCACGCCGAGGACGATGAGGACGCATGAAGGTCGGACGGACGATCGCCAGTGTGGCGGCCGGGGCGGTCGGAGTGACCGCTGCCGGGGTCGTCGGAAGTGTGGCAGCCCAGCGCCGAGCCATGAACCTGCGCGAGCACGTCGACGAACTGCCGTTGGGTGCACTGCGCTCCGAGCCGCAGATCGTGATCGCCGATGACGGCGTCGACCTCCATGTCGAGGTCGACGAGCCGACCGAGCCGTCGGCCCCGCCGATCACCCTGGTTTTCGTGCACGGTTTCGCGCTGAGTCTGGATTCGTGGCACTTCCAGCGCGCGGCCTTCCGCGGAAGGGTGCGCTCGGTCTTCTACGACCAGCGGTCCCACGGTCGGTCCGGACGCTCCCTTCCTGCGCACGCCACGATCGAGCAACTCGGCCGCGACCTGCGGTCGGTGATCGAGGCGACCACCACCGGCCCGGTGCTTCTGGTCGGTCATTCCATGGGCGGGATGACCGTGTTGGCGCTCGCGGAGCAGGCGCCCGAACTGTTCGGCGAACGGGTGGTCGGGACCGCTCTGGTAGCGACCTCCGCCGGCGGGCTCGACGTACACAAGATGCTGCTGCCGTTCGTGCCCTCGATGCTCTCTGCGGGGCTGGTCCGGCGTACCGTCAGCGCGTTGGCACACGGCCACCGGGCGATCGACTCGGTGCGCCGCGCCAGCCGCCCGGTCGCGCTGGTGGCCACCGATCAGCTGGGTTTTGGCGGCGACGTGCCGGAGGAGTACGTCGAGTTCGTCGACGAGATGCTGAGCGCGACTCCCTTCGAGGTGGTGGCGGCGTTCTATCCCAACCTCGCGACGATCGACAAGCATGCGGCGGTGCCACACCTGGCGAAGGTCCCGACCGTGGTGGTCTGTGGTTCCGAAGATCAGATCACGGCACTCAGACACAGCCAGGCGCTGCACGATCTGCTCCCCGACTCGACGCTGGTGCCCGTGGCGGGCGCGGGTCACATGGTCATCGTGGAGCGGCACGAGCAGGTCAATGAGGTGCTGCAGAGACTGCTGGCCGAGGTGGGGGCCCGGTGACCGAGCCCATCGAGATCCGGCGGATCGGGCCGGAGGGCGCCGCTGCGCTGCACTCGGTCATTGCCGCGGCATTCGGGGCGCGGCCACCCTTGGACCCGCCCGCAGATGCCGATTCCGAGACGGTCGAGACCGTCGCGGCGGCGCTCGAGGAGTACGGCGGGCTGGTGGCGACGAGCGACGGCGTGCCGGTCGCCGGGTTGATCTTCGACCGGGTCGCAGACCGGGTCTTCCTGCGCCGCTTCGGGGTGGTTCCCGCAGCCCAGCGTTCGGGCATCGCCTCGCGCCTGGTCGAGGAGGCCGTCGCGACGGCGACGACGATCGGGCTGGGCGAAGACGGCCGGGACCCGCTCGCTGCGGTGGCCGTCGTGGCTCGGGCCGAACTCCCCCACAGTGTGCGGTTCTGGACCCGCAACGGGTTCCGCCAGGTGGCGGGGGAGCCGCCGTACCTCCAGCTGGAGCGGGTGGTGCGCCTGGTGCTGGACACCCCTGATGCGGCCTCGATGCGGGCGTTCGGGGGGCGACTTGCGACAGTGCTACGACCCGGCGATCTCGTGGTGCTCACCGGCGAGCTGGGCGCGGGGAAGACCACGTTGACTCAGGGTCTCGGGGCCGGACTCGGCGTGCGAGGCGACGTGACGTCGCCGACGTTCGTGATCGCTCGGGTGCATCCGCCGTTGGGCGACGGGCCGGCGTTGGTGCATGCTGACGCGTATCGGCTGGGCGGGGTGGCCGAACTGGACGACCTCGATCTTGATACCTCCCTCGACGACGCGGTCACGGTGGTCGAGTGGGGCGAGGGCATCGCCGAGGGGCTGGCGTCGTCGCGGCTCGACGTGCGCATCACCCGGGCAACGGGAACCACGCCTCCGGGCATCGACGGGGCCGATCCGCGCCGGGTCGTCGTGGTGCCGATCGGGGCGCGCTGGCGCGAGACCGATTGGTCGGCGCTTGGCTGAGCAATACGCTGCTGGGGTGCTGCTTGCGTTCGACACCGCCACGGCGCATGTCTCGGTTGCCGTAGCCGACGGGTCGGACGTGCTGGCCGAACGAAGCTCGACGCTTCCGATGAAGCACGCCGAGCAGTTGGCGCCCCTGATCGACGAGGTCTTGGCAGCCGCCGGCATTGACCGACTGGCGCTGGCCGGCATCGCCGTCGGCACCGGTCCGGGGCCGTTCACCGGCTTGCGCGTCGGCCTCGTGACCGCGCGAACGCTGGGCCTGGTGCTGCAGATCCCCGTGTACGGCGTGTGCACGCTCGATGCGATCGCCGCCGAGATGGCCGCATCGGTGCCCTCGGAGGCGCTTGACGGTGGGTTCGTCGTAGCCACCGACGCACGGCGCAAGGAGGTCTACGTCGCGTCGTACGACGCCGAGGGGCGCCGGCTGGCTGGGCCCCGGGTCGACGCACCGATCGCGGTGGCGTCCGACCTGCCGGTAGCCGGGGCCGGGGCGGCGCTCTACCCCGACGCCTTCCCTCGTGCCATGGGGCCGGGGCGGCCGAGCGCCGGCTGGTTGGCCCGCGCCGTCGCAGAGGGGCGGGTGCCCGTGAC
>JAKFXV010000312.1 GCA_021731205.1 Nocardioides sp.
ACACCTCGGTCGTCGCCAGCCATCGCGGTCATCGCCTCGGCATCTTGCTGAAGGCGGAGATGGCGATCTGGCTGCACGAGACAGAGCCGCAACTGGCGACCATCGACACCTGGAACGCGAAGTCCAACGACCACATGATCGCCGTGAACGAAGCTCTGGGCTACCGGGCGATGGGGGAGTCCATCTACTTCCAGGCCCCGCTCTAGCCCCTCGCTGCAATCCTCGAGCCGGGCACACTTGAGAGATGGCAGCTGCGCCCGACCCCGACGTGTTGGCTGCACCGCGGCACCCTCGTTCGCAGAGACGGGTGCCGCCAGGTGCTGGAACGGGCAACGGCGTACTTCCAGGCGGTCGGCTTCGACGGCGGCGAGGTGTTCGAGCGTGGCCTGGCGCGGAGCTGTTGACGTTCGCGGCTAGGCAACCGAAATCAGCGGGATCGAGTGCCGCGTGTTGGCCGGGACGGATGTGACGGGTGTGGTCGGCTAGGCCCATCAGCGCCGCTGCTCACAAAGGACCTACCGTGCCTCGACTCTCGCGTCGCCTCTGTTCGGTCGCACTGCTCGTGGGCGTCGCCCTCGGCGGCCAGACCCTTCCCGTGGCAACCGCCGACCTCCCGAGCATCGACCTGGTGACTCCCACTGTGGAGACCGTTCCCATGCACACCGGGGGTGACAGCGCCGATGACCCGGCGATCTGGGTGCATCCGACCGATCCGGCGCAGTCGCTGGTGATCGTCAACAACAAGAGGGGGGCGCTGGAGACCTACGACCTGCGCGGCCAGCGTGTGCAGCGGTTGCGCGACAACACGACCTTCTGGGGCAATGTCGATACCAGGCCGTCGGTGCAGGTGGGCACCTACACGCGCGACCTCGTGGCGGTCGTGCACCGCGGGGTGCAGTTCTACAGCCCGGACCCGCTGACGAGGCAACTGCAGTTCGTCACCGAGGGCACCGCGCTTGCGACCTCGGGTGAGGGCTTGTGCCTCTACCGCAGCCCACTGACTTTGCGGACGTACGTGATCGTGATCAGCCGGGCTGGTCGGCTGCGGCAGTACGAACTGACCGATCTCGATAACGACGGGCTGCTCAGTGGCCGTCTGGTGCGTGACTTCCAGGTCGGTTCGGAAGCCGAAGGGTGCGTGGCCGACGACAAGGCGCAGGCGCTGTACGTCTCTCAAGAGGACGTCGCGCTGTGGCGCTACGGCGCAGAGCCCACGGCCGGGTCGACGCGCACGGCGATCGACACCGTGGTCGCAGCCGGCGGGACTCTGGAGGCCGATATCGAGGGGGCAACGCTGGCCGAGGACGCTACGGGACGGACGTTCCTGTTCGCCTCGGCGCAGCGATTGATCAATCCGTCGGCGTCGTACTTCACGTCGTACGAGCTGTTCGCCGACGGGACTTGGACACCGCATCGTGCCTTCCGGGTGACCAACGGCCCGACAGCCGACGACTGCGACAAGACCGACGGCATCGCGGCGTACGCCGGCAACCTGGGACCGGACTTCCCCTACGGGATCTTCGTGTGTCAGGACAACAACAACAACGCTCCGGGGACGGGCTACCAAGACGTCAAGTACGTCCCACTCGAGTCGATCCTGCCCCACCTGATCCCGCCGCCTCCGCCCCCGTCCGGGCCCGAGCCGGATCCTGAACCAGAACCGGATCCCCAGCCGAACTGACGCGGGTCACCAGCCGCGGGCGCGCCACTCCGGAAGATTCGGCCGCTCGACGCCCAAGGTCGAGTCGCCGCCATGCCCGGGATAGAACCAGGTGTTGTCGGGCAGGGTGCCGAACACCTTGGTCTCGACCTCGTCGATGAGCTGGGCGAACGCCTCGGCGCTGCCGAAGGTGTTGCCGACGCCGCCGGGAAACAGCGAGTCGCCCGTGAACAGGTGGACCATTCCGTCCGGACTCGAGGTGTCGTCGTAGACCAACGCGATCGATCCCGGAGTGTGTCCGGCGATGGCGATCACGCCGAGGGTGTGGCTGCCGACCTGGACGGTGTCACCCTGAGCGACCGGCCGGGTGACGTCGACGCCGGTCTGCTCGGTGATGGCTGAGGCGTCAGGCTCGCCGGCGATGACGTCCGCGCCCGTCGCGAGTACGACGTCGCGAAGGGCCCGGTGGTGGTCCCAGTGCTGGTGGGTGGTGATCACGGAGCTCACCCCCGCATCACCGATCAGCTCGAGCAGCCGCTGAGGCTCGTCGGAGGCATCGATGAGGACCTGGTCGCCGGTCTCGGTGCAGCGCAGCAGGTAGCAGTTGTTGTGCATCTGCGGATCGACGGAGACCTTGGTGATCGTCAGCCCGGCCAGTTCGCGGACGTCGGCCGGACCGCCCGGCTCGACGACTCCGGTGTAGCTCATGCCCGCGTCCTGCGCGCCCACGGCCCAAGCTCGGGGAGCGGTTGGTCCGAGCTGACCCCGACCCCGCCACCACGCCCGATCAGCCACCACACGACATCGCGCTTGCTGCCCGAGATCACCTGGCCGCCGCCCGCGATGTCGGTGTCGCCGTCAGGGAAACGCAACGTGATGCTGAACTCCGGCTCGCGATCGAACACAGCCACCCTCAACAGGTAGTCCACGAAGGCGTCGTTCCAGTCGTGGTGGGTGTATCCGACCCCCATGTCGGTGTGGTGGATCTCCACCTCACGCCAGCGCGCGCCCACC
>JAKFXV010000310.1 GCA_021731205.1 Nocardioides sp.
AGTCCGCGTGCCGCACTCTCGGTGACCGATGCAGACACGGGCTATGCGCTCACGGCCGACCAGGTCACCGAGAGTGCGGCACGCGGACTGACGAACTCGGCCACGGTCGGCACCGGACCCTGCGGAAACTGACGTCTCGGCGGGATTTGCTGACGCCTCGGCGGGATTTGGTGACGCCTCGCGGGATTTGGTGGGTTAGCGCTTGAGGGCTCGTTGGGTCGCTTTGGCCTGCTTGATCGCCCGCTCGGGCGCCTTGACCTTCTTGACCTTGCGCACCGCGACGAGCACGAACAGCAGCGCCAACACGACGTACGCGCCGCTCACCATCAAGAACGCCCAGTGCAGGTCCGGGCCCTCGCCGTTCCAATGGATGAGGTACGCCGCCGCGACAGACACCATGATCAGAGCCAGCATCCCGAAGAAGGCCGCGACCACGAACAGCGCGATCCCAACGCCACCGGCCTTGACACTGACCTTGACTTCGGACTTGGTGAGCTCGATCTGCTTGTTGATCAGCGTCGAGATGTCTCGGCTGGCGTCGCTGACCAAGCGGCCAATCGTTGGATCCTCCGAGGGCGGGGTGTCCTTGACCGGCTCTGCCATGGCCCCGACCCTACACAAACCCGAGAGGGTTGGTGACGGGGCTACTCCTCGCCGCTGGAGGTCCCTTCCTTGGCCTTGATCAGGTCCATCACGGTGGAGTCGGCGAGGGTCGTGACGTCGCCGACCTCGCGGTGCTCGGCGATGTCCTTGAGCAGTCGGCGCATGATCTTCCCAGAGCGGGTCTTGGGCAGTTCGGGCACGATCATGATCTGCCGCGGCTTCGCGATCGCACCGATTTCCTTCGCGACATGGGCGCGGAGATCGGCCACGATGTCCGCGCCGCCGTCGCCTGCGGACTCGCGCAAGATCACGAAGGCACAGGGTGCTTGGCCGGTCATCTCGTCGTTGGCACCGACGACCGCTGCCTCGGCCACCTTGGGATGGGACACGAGCGCCGACTCGATCTCGGTCGTCGAGAGTCGGTGACCCGAAACGTTCATCACGTCGTCGACCCGCCCCAACAGCCAGATGTCGCCGTCCTCGTCGAGCTTGGCGCCGTCACCGGCGAAGTACATCCCTGCCCAACGTGACCAGTAGGTCTCCTTGAAGCGTTCGTCGTCTCCCCACAGGGTGCGCAGCATCGCCGGCCACGGCTCGCGCAAGACCAGGTAGCCACCCGAGCCGTTGCCGACGGGCACCCCCTCGTCGTTGACCACTTGCGCGACAACGCCGGGAAGCCCCTTCATCGCCGAACCCGGCTTGCCGTGAGTGACTCCTGGCAGCGGGCTGATCATGATCTGGCCGGTCTCGGTCTGCCACCAGGTGTCGACGATGGGGCAGTTGTTGCCACCGATGACCTCGCGGTACCACATATAGGCCTCGGGGTTGATCGGCTCGCCCACCGAACCGAGCAGCCGAAGCGAGGACATGTCGAACCCATCGGGCAGGTCGCGGCCCCATTTCATGAAGGTCCGGATCGCGGTTGGTGCGGTGTAGAAGATGGTGACTCCGTAGTCCTGGATGATCTCCCACCACCGGCCCTTGTGCGGGCTGTCCGGTGTGCCTTCGTACATCACCTGGGTGACCCCGTTGGCCAGTGGTCCGTACACCATGTAGGAGTGTCCGGTGACCCAGCCGACGTCGGCAGTGCACCAGTAGACGTCGGTGTCCGGCTTCAGATCGAACACCGCCCAGTGCGTGAAACTGGTGCCGACCAAGTATCCGCCGGTCGTGTGCAGGATGCCCTTCGGTTTGCCGGTGGTCCCAGAGGTGTACATGACGTAGAGCGGGTGCTCCGAGTCGTGCATCTCGGGAGTGTGCTCGGTCGACGCGGAGCCCACGGCGTCATGCCACCAGACGTCGCGGCCGTCGTGCCAGGCGACGTCCTGTCCGGTACGCCGGACCACCAGCACGTGGCGTACGAGGTCACCGGTCTTGACACAGGCCTCGTCCACCGCCGGTTTCAGCGCGCTCGCCGAACCCCGGCGGTAGCCACCATCGGCCGTGATGACGAACGTGGCGCCGCAGTCCTCCAACCGGCTGGCCAAGGCTTCGGAGGAGAAGCCGCCGAAGACGACGGTGTGCGGAGCACCGAGTCTGGCGCACGCCAGCATCGCGACCGCTACCTCGGGGATCATCGGCATATAGATGGCGACGCGATCCCCCTTGCGTACGCCTAGGTCGATCAGGGCGTTGGTCGCCCGACAGACGTCGTCCTTGAGTTCGGCATAGGTGATGGTGCGGGTGTCGTCGGCCGGCTCCCCAACCCAGTGAAAAGCCACCTTGTCGCCGCGACCGGCAGCGACGTGCCGGTCGACGCAGTTGTATGCCGCATTGATCGTGCCTCCGACGAACCACTTGGCAAAAGGCGGGTTGGTCCAATCGAGCACCTGATCCCAACGCCGGCCCCAATCCAGGCGGTCGGCCTGTTCGGCCCAGAACCCGAGTCTGTCCGCGGCGGCCCGATCGTAGGCCTCGGCCTGCACGTTGGCGTGTGCGGCCAGGTCGGCGGGGGGTGCGAACCGGCGTTCTTCGTGGAGCAGGTTCGAGATGGCGTCGGTTGCGGGATCGGGCACGGGACTCTCCTGGATGCTTCGGCGCGCGATGGGCTGATGGCACCTTAGACG
>JAKFXV010000343.1 GCA_021731205.1 Nocardioides sp.
CCCCGGCCCCCCAATAGCCCTCGACATAGGTCCGACCGGAGGCCGTACGCCAGCTGCCGATGCTGGTGCCGGGCGGCTCGCTGGCGTGGGACGACTACTGGCGCACGGCCTCCGGTCGGACCTATGTCGAGGGCTATTGGGGGGCCGAGGAGTTCCCGGATCGGGACTTCCAGACCAGCCGGCCGGACCCTCCGGCTCCGGTAGCAAGCGACCCCGTCGACGACCTCAAGCTCCGGCTGCGAACCGACCGCGAGTAGGTCACACTGGACCCATGACCGCCGAGCCATCCCCGTCCCCGACGGTGCTGCCGACAGTCCGGCCCGAGCTGACGCCCGACGATTTCCCCGACCGGTTCTTGGACCGCGAGCTCAGCTGGCTGCGGTTCAACCAACGGGTGCTCGAGCTGGCCGAGGACGGCGATCTCCCGCTGCTCGAGCGCACCCGCTTCCTGGCGATCTTCGCGAGCAATCTCGACGAGTTCTTCATGGTTCGCGTGGCCGGGCTCAAGCGGCGGATCGCGGCGGGCGTGGCCGTGCGGGCCGCGTCGGGGTTGTTGCCGCGCGAGGTGCTCGAACGGATCTGGAGCCACGCCGGTGCGCTGATGGAACGCCATGCGCACGTCTTCAGGGACGACGTCGTGCCGGCTCTCAGCAAGGAGGGCATCGTCCTGGTCCGCTGGGACGACCTGGATCGCGAGGAGCAGAAGTACTGCAAACGGTTGTTCAAGGAGCGGGTCTTCCCCGTGCTGACGCCGCTCGCGGTCGACCCCGCGCATCCGTTCCCGTACATCTCCGGGCTCTCACTCAACATCGCCGTGCTGGTGCGCAACCCCAAGGCCCACACCGAGCATTTCGCCCGCGTGAAGGTGCCCGAGACGTTCAGCCGCTTCGTGCCGCTGGGCAACCAGCGCTTCGTGCCGATGGAGGACGTGATCGGCGAACACCTCAAGCGGCTCTTCCCTGGCATGGAGGTGCTGCAGGCGCACACCTTCCGGGTGACTCGCAACGAAGATCTCGAGGTCGAGGAGGACGACGCGGAGAACCTGCTCAAGGCGCTGGAGAAGGAGCTGCTGCGCCGCCGATTCGGGCCGCCGGTGCGACTCGAGGTCGAGGACTCGATCAGCCCGCATGTGCTCGACCTGTTGATCTCAGAGCTGGGGATCACGCCGGAGGAGGTCTTCCGGCTGCCCGGACCGCTGGACCTGCGCGGGCTGCACGACATCGCGGACCTCAACCGGGAAGACCTGAAGTACCCCGCTTTCGTGCCGAGCACGCACCCGCTGCTCGCCGAGGTCGAGTCGGCCAAGCCGGTCGACGTGTTCGAGGCAGCGCGACGGCACGACGTACTCCTGCATCATCCGTACGACTCGTTCGCCACCTCGGTGCAGCGCTTCATCGAGCAGGCGGCCGCCGATCCGCACGTGCTCGCGATCAAGCAGACGCTCTATCGCACCTCCGGTGACTCACCGATCATCGACGCCCTGATCGATGCGGCCGAGGCCGGCAAGCAGGTGCTGGTGCTGGTCGAGATCAAGGCGCGTTTCGACGAGGAGGCCAACATCCGCTGGGCCCGCAAGCTCGAGCACTCGGGGTGTCACGTGGTCTATGGCCTGGTCGGGCTGAAGACCCATTGCAAGCTCGCGCTGGTGGTGCGCGACGAGCCGGAGGGGATCCGCCGCTACACCCACATCGGCACCGGCAACTACAACCCCAAGACGGCTCGGATGTATGAAGACCTCGGCCTGTTGACCGCCGACGAGCGGATCGGCGAGGACGTCGCGCACCTGTTCAACAACCTCAGCGGCTTCTCGCGCAACGCGTCCTACGACCAGTTGTTGGTGGCGCCGGACTCGCTGCGCCGTGGTCTGGTCGAGCAGATCCACGCCGAGATCGAGAGCCATCGTGCCGGGCGGCCGGCGCGGATCCGGTTCAAGGCCAACTCGATCGTCGACGAGGGCATCATCGATGCGTTGTACGCCGCGTCCCAGGCCGGCGTACCCGTGCAGTTGCTGGTGCGCGGCATCTGCGCCCTGCGACCCGGTGTGCCGGGCCTGTCCGAGCAGATCGAGGTCCGGTCGATCCTCGGGCGGTTCCTCGAGCACAGCCGGATCATCTGGTTCGAGAACGACGGTGACCCGGCCGTCTGGATCGGTTCGGCAGACATGATGCACCGCAACCTGGATCGTCGTGTCGAGGCCATGGTGCGGCTGCCCGGCGTCGCGAACATCCAGGCGGTCGCCGACCTGCTGGACTTCGCGTTCGCCGACTCGACCCAGGCGTGGCTGCTGCGGGCCGACGGCACCTGGCACCACAACGAGGGCACCGATCACCTCCAAGCCGCCATGGTCGAGCGACACCGTCGTCGGCGCGGCTGACCGGCTCAGCCTAGAGTTCAGCCATGGTCTTCAAGTTCCGTCCCGTCGACGGCAGCTTCTTCGAGTTGTTGACCGACCTGGCGCACCAGTTGGAGGTCGGAGCCGACCTCTTGGCCCAGGTGCTGGCCGACGACGCCGACCGGGCCGCCATCGCCACGAGCCTGGCCACGGCGGAGACCGAAGCGGATGCGATCACCCACTCGATCATCAAGCAGGTCAACCAGACTTTCATCACCCCGATCGACCGGGAGGATCTCTACGACCTGGCCACCGGCC
>JAKFXV010000292.1 GCA_021731205.1 Nocardioides sp.
CTCGGGTGCCACCGAACTCGATCAGCACCGACCCCGCCGCATGGTCGAGCCAGTTCCGCGTGATCGCGATGGGGCGAAGCTGGTCATCGGCCCGACCATCGGCCCGACCGGCGGGAGGACTGTCTGATGCATGCGCGGGGGGACTCGGCTGGCTCATGCCGATGAACCTAGCGCCCGGCTCCCTCACACCTCGAAGGTGTCGCCAGGGCGCGCCAGCGTGAGTGGCCCGGAGTACGTCGACGCCGCCTCGGCCAGGGCAACTGCTGGGTCATGCCAGGCCGGCACGTGCGTGAGCACCAGCCGGCCGACCCTGCCCCGGGTCGCCGCAACGCCGCAGTCGACGCCGGTCAGATGCAGATCAGGCGGATTGTCGGCCCCAGCCACGAAGGCCGCCTCTGCCAGCAGCAGGTGGGCGCCCTCGGCGGCGCGGTCGAGGCCAGGGCAGGGTCCGGTGTCACCCGAGTAGGTCAAGACTCGACCGCCAGTCTCGATCCGCAGCGCGTACGCCGGCACCGGGTGCGCGACCGGCACTGCCGTGATCACAAACGGTCCCAGCTCGAAGGAGTGCTCGTCGTAGCCGACGAAGTCGAACTCGTTGCGCATCCCTGGGTCGAGTGGCAGGTCATAGGCCCGCGCCATCCGATCAGCTGCCCCGATCGGTCCGAAAACGGGAATCGGCGGCTGGGCGCCGCTGGGGTGGTACTTGCGGAAGACGTAGTAGCCGCACAGGTCCAGGCAGTGGTCGGCATGCAGATGGCTGAAGAGCACCGCATCGACGGACAGCGGGTCGGTGTAACGCTGAAGCGCGCCGAAAGCCCCGTTCCCGAGATCGAGCAGGATCCGCCACGGCCGAGAGCCGCCCGAGCCGTCCTCGCCCATGGCCTCGACCAGGTAGCAACTGGCCGGTGACTCGGCACTCGCGAAGGATCCGGCCGAGCCGACGACGGTCAACTTCACGCCAGACCTCCCGCGAACTGGAGCGCCGCAGCCAACTCGGGTCCGAGGAACCGGCGGCCGATCGACTCGAACTCGTGCGGGCTCCCCGTGGTGAGGAAGCGGTAGTCGGGCGTGCCCTCGGACTGCATCAACGTGGCATCGGCGATGGTGCGATAGACGTCCTTCGCGCACTCCTCGGCGCTGCTGACGAGGGTCACGTGTTCGCCCATGACGTAGGAGATCGCGCCGGTGAGCAGTGGATAGTGCGTGCACCCCAGGATCAGGGTGTCGATGTCGGCGTCGACCAAGGGGTCGAGGTAGCTGTGGGCCACGGCGAGCAACTCCTCCCCGCCGGTCACACCGGCCTCCACGAACTCGACGAACCGCGGGCACACCTGGGTCGTGAGCTGCACCTGAGGGGCCGCGGCGAAGGCGTCGTCGTACGCCATCGACTCGGCCGTCGCCTGGGTGCAGATCACGCCGATCCGGCCGGTGTGACTGGCCGCCACGGCCCGGCGCGTCGCCGGCAGGATGACCTCCACCACGGGCACGTCGTAGCGTTCACGGGCATCGCGCAGCACGGCGGCGCTGGCGGAGTTGCAGGCGATCACGAGGGCCTTGACGCCCTGGTCGACCAGGTGGTCGAGGCACTCGAGGGCGTACTCCCGGACCTCGGCGATCGGCTTGGGTCCATACGGCTGTCGGGCGGTGTCGCCGACGTAGACGATGGACTCGTGGGGCAACTGGTCGATGACCGATCGAGCGACCGTGAGCCCTCCGAAACCGGAGTCGAAGATGCCGATGGGGGCGGCCGGATCCACGCGAGAGTATGGGTCGTTGGCCACCCGCACAGGCTACCGGTGGGTCGGATTCGTCACTCACGGGCGGCTCAGGTGGCGTCGCGGTGGGCGATCCAGCGCTGTGGGTCGATCGTTATCGTTTCGTGATTTTGCGGGGTGGGTTATCCACCGGTTCTCGAGCCGAATTGTCGGTGCCGGTGGTTAGCGTCGTTGGTATGTCGTCCTCGCCGATCGAGATCACCCCGGTGGTGTTGCGTGCCCTGGGCGCGATCACCGGTGCACTCGATGAGGCGGCCGATAGTTCGGTCACGTTCTTGACCACGACCCAGCGCAGGGAGGCGTTGGTGCAGGTCTCCGACACGGTGAGCCGGTTGCAGTCGCTGCGGCTGCGGTTGGTCGCCGCGGCCGATGACGTGGCCGATCACGACGGCGCCCGTGATGTGGCGACCTGGCTGGCCCACACCACCCGAGCTGACCACACCACCCTCACCCGGGACCAACGGCTGGCGGCGTCGTTGGACCGGTCCTGGCCACGGGTCGGCCGAGCCCTGGCAGCCGGGCAGGTCAACCTCGACCAAGCCCACGTGATCGTCAACGGCCTCGACGCCCTGCCCGACGACGTGGCTGCGGACCTCCGGGCACGCGCTGAAACCCACCTGGTCGACCAAGCCCAGGTGTTCGGGCCCCGGGAGTTGCGGATGTTGGCCCGCCGGGTCCTCGACATCGTCGCCCCCGAACTCGGTGAGGAAGAAGAACGCAAAGCCCTCGAACGAGAGGAACACCACGCCCGGGCCGCCACCCGGCTCACCACCCGCCGCTGGGGCGACGGCACCACCGAGATCCGCGCCCGGATCCCCGACCCCGTCGCGACCCGACTCCTCACCTACCTCGAAGCGTTCACC
>JAKFXV010000046.1 GCA_021731205.1 Nocardioides sp.
CTACCCGGGCGTGGAAACTGGCCACCTCGCGCGACAGCTCGGCGAACTTCTCAGTCTGCGCGAGGTGGCCAGTTTCCACGCCCGGGTAGGGCGCCTGTTGGAAGCCGGACGTATGCCCCGGCCGGCAGAAGACTGGCCGGCGATCCCGTGGCCCCCCTTCTAGCGCTCGCACCGGTTCGGTCGCGTTAGGCTTCGCCGCATGCGCGCGTGGCCAGCACCGGAGATCCCCGCTCTGCCCGTGCGGGCACCGTCGGTCCGCCTGTTCGACTCCTCCACCCAAACCCTGGCCCCATCCGGCGGAGGGCCCGAGGCCAGGCTGTATGTCTGTGGCATCACGCCGTACGACGCGACCCACATGGGTCACGCAGCGACGTACGTCGCGTTCGATCTGCTGGTCCGGGCGTGGCGAAACAGCGGCCTGACGACCCGATACGTCCAGAACGTCACCGACGTCGACGATCCCCTGCTGGAGCGCGCCGAGCGGGTCCACGTGGACTGGGTGGAACTCGCCGAACGCGAGACTGAGCTGTTTCGTCACGATCTCACGGCGATGCGAGTGATTCCGCCAGACGACTACATCGGGGCCGTCGAGTCCATCCCGCTGGTCATCGACCTGATCGGTCTGTTGCAGGAGGCCGGGTCCGTCTACGAGGTTGAGGGTGACTTGTACTTCTCGGTGACCGCCGACCCACGTTTCGGCGCCGTCTCCGGCTGGGATCGCGCGAGGATGGAAGCGGTGTTCGGGGAGCGGGGTGGCGATCCCGAACGAGTCGGGAAGCGTGACCCACTCGACTGCGTCGTGTGGCGCCGTGAGCGGCCGGGGGAGCCGGCCTGGGACAGCCCCTTCGGTCGTGGGCGACCCGGCTGGCACATCGAGTGCACGGCGATCGCGCGCACCCATCTGGGTGCCGCCTTCGACGTTCAGGGCGGCGGCAGCGACCTGGTCTTCCCGCACCACGAGATGTGCGCGTCTGAGGCCCACGTGGCCTACCCCGACGGTCCCTTCGCGCACGCGTTTGTGCACGCAGGCATGGTGGGGTACGCCGGTGAGAAGATGTCGAAGTCCCGCGGCAACCTGGTCTTCGTGTCGCAGTTGCGCAACTCCGACGTCGACCCGATGGCGATCCGGCTCACGTTGCTCCAGCAGCACTATCGCAGCGACTGGGAGTGGGTCGACTCCATGCTGTGGGACTCGGTCGACATGCTCGCCGAATGGCGCCGGGCCGTGTCCGTGGAATCCGGATCCCCGGCGCAGCCGGTGGTCGAGGGGGTGTTGGCCGCGCTGGCAGAGGACCTCGACGCTCCACGCGCCGTGGCTCTGATCGAGGACTGGGCCCAGGCGACGTTGGGTCACGGTCACCTAGCGGACACCAGCGATCCGCATGCCGGGACGATGATCCGGGCGCTCGCCGACGCGGCGCTGGGGCTGGAGCTGTAGGTCAGTTCGCGCCGTCGCCGCGTTCGAGGTACCTCTCGAACTCGCGTGCAATGGCCTCTCCCGAGGCTTCGGGGAGGTCGGTCGTGTCTCGAGTTTCCTCGAGAGCGCGCACGTAGTCGGCGATGTCTTCGTCCTCCTCCGCGAGCTCGTCCACACCGCGCTCCCAGGCCAGCGCGCGCTCATCGAGGTCGCCGCGCGGGATCGTCGTACCCAACAGGTGCTCTACCCGGGTCAACAGCGCAAGGGTCGCCTTGGGACACGGAGGCTGCGAGACGTAGTGCGGCACGGCCGCCCAGAACGACGCGGCCGGGATGTCCAGCCGCACACACGCATCCTGGAAGACGCCCACAATCCCGGTCGGACCTTCGTAGCTGGACTGCTCCAGTCCCAGCCGATCCACGATGTCGGGATCGGTAGCCGTGCCGGTGACGGGAATCGGGCGCGTGTGCGGGGTGTCTGCCAGCAGCGCCCCAAGAGTGACCACGAGCCCAGCTCCGAGGTCATCGCACGCAGCCAGCAGCTCGGCGCAGAACTGACGCCAGCGCATGTTGGGCTCGATGCCGCGCAGCAAGATCACGTCGCGGTCCAACTCGGGCGGTGAGGCGATAGCGATCCGGGTGCTTGGCCAGGTGATCCGGCGCTGCCCCGCGTCATCGAACCCGACCAGCGGCCGATTGACCTGAAAGTCGTAGAACTCCTCAGGGTCGATCGCCCCGATGACCCTTGCGCCCCAGACGTCCATCAAGTGGTCGACCGCGGCAGACGCTCCGTCTGCGGCGTCGTTCCAGCCCTCGAAGGCGGCGATGACAACCGGGTCGACCAGGTCTGCAACCGGCTCCATTTCGATCACTTCTCCAGCCTAGTCCTCGCTCGAACCAGGCCCTGGTTAGCCAGGCCGAGGATTCCTCGGCCCGACATCTCGAGTGCGAAGATGGACCGATGATCCGCCCGGACGCCACCGTCGAGCTCACCGCCGCCCTGCGGCAGCGAGTGTTGGTGATCGACGGCGCCATGGGGACGATGCTGCAGGGATACGGACTCACCGAGTCTGACTACCGCGGTGAGCGATTCGCGTCCTGGCCGGTTGACCTCCGCGGCAATTCCGACGTGCTGTGCCTCACGCGACCGGAGATCGTGCGCGAAGTGCACCGTGGCTACCTCGCGGCCGGCGCCGATGTGGTCTGCACCAACAC
>JAKFXV010000183.1 GCA_021731205.1 Nocardioides sp.
GGCTCGGACCACTCGAGGATCGGCTCGGGAGGGGCGGGAGGACTGTTGGCGATGACCTCGGCGGCGATCCGCTCGGGATCGGGCGCGTCGCCGAAGTTCTCGACGATCGCCCGCCAGTCGTCCTCGTGGGGCTCGGTCACGACGTCTCACTGACCCGTGCCACGAAGCTGGCGGATTGCTCGAAGATCGTGTCGGCGTCGTTGTCGAGCGTGGCCACGTGATAGCTGTTCGTGAGCATGGTCGTGTGGACATCGGTGGACGCGACGGAGCCTATGATGATCCGGTACGACGACGGGTCGACCGTGTGGTCCTCGGTGGACTTGAAACACAGCACTGGGGCGCGGACCTTGCCCAGGTCGGCACGAAGCTCCTTCCAGCCGACCATCATCGAGGCTGCTGCTCGCAACGGCGTGAGGCGGTAGGCGTGCTCGTCGACGCCCGGCTTCTTGACGTCACCGGCGATTCCAGGGAACGCCGGGATCACGTGCTTGAGGATCGGCAACGCACGCACGTCCTTGCGTGCGGTCGCCACCGCGGGATTGACCAATAAGACACCCGCCACCTGGTCGGGCTGGTCTGCGGCGAGCCGGAGCGCGAGTCCACCGCCCATCGACAACCCACCCACCACGACGACATCCGAGCGGGTTCGCAGCGAACCCAGCATGCGCACTGCCTCGGCGTACCAATCCGACCAACCGGTCTTGTTCAGGTCCTGCCAGGTCGTCCCGTGCCCAGGAAGGCGGGGCACCTCCACGGCGTACCCACAGGCGGCCAGGTGCTCCCCCCACGGCTTCATGGAGTACGGCGACCCGGTGAAGCCGTGCAGCAACAGCACCCCGACCCGTCGGCCGCCCGTGCGTTCCGGATCCGCCGGCGCGGCGAACGGTCGGGCATGAGCAGCGACGGACATGATGCGATTGTGCACCACCACGTCGGCTGGTTTGGTTGGGTCTAGGGTGTCTCCAGGTCAGGGAGGAGGGCGAGCTTGTTCTACTGGTTCTTGAAGTTGATCGTCCTGGGCCCGCTGATCCAACTGATCTTCCGCCCCCGGGTCGAGGGCGAGGAGCACGTGCCCGACGAGGGTGCCGCGATCCTGGCCAGCAACCACCTCTCCTACGCGGACTGGCTCTTCTTGCCGTTGGCGCTACAGCGCCGAGTGACGTTCGTGGCCAAGGCGGAGTACTTCAACACGCCCGGTATCAAGGGCTGGTTCCAACGCAAGTTCTTCTCGGGCGCCGGCCAGGTGCCCATCGACCGGTCCGGAGCCACGGCTGCCGAAGGAGCGTTGAGCTCGGCTCGCGAGATCTTGGCGACCGGGGAGTTGTTCGGCATCTACCCCGAAGGCACCCGCTCACACGACGGCCGCCTCTACCGCGGCAAGACCGGGGTGGCGCGGCTCGCCTTGGAATGCAAGGTGCCGGTGATCCCGGTGGCCGTCCTCGGCACCGACCAGGTGGCGCCCCCGGGCAAGAAGTTCGGCCGCTTCACCCGGCCCACCGTGCGCTTCGGCCCTCCCCTCGACTTCTCGCGTTACGCCGGCATGGAGGACGACCGGTTCATCTTGCGCTCCATCACCGACGAGATCATGTACGAGATCATGCAGTTGTCCGGGCAGGAGTACGTCGACCTCTACGCCACGGCGGCCAAGGAACTGGCGGCCAAGGCCGCGCAGCAGGCCCGCCAGGAAGAACGCGAGGCCCGCGAGGCCGCCCGGGCCGCGGCCCGGGAGCGGGCGGCCGAGCCGACGGCGATCACCCCGGACGAGGCCATCGCCGCCGACGGGGACCCAGCAGTGAAGGACCCGGACTCCGGGGACGAGCACAAGAGGGCGTCCTGAGCCTCAACGCAACCGTCAGCCGAGCCGTCGAGGACCGGCTGTATCAAGCCCTCGGCGTCCTGCGGGTGGTGCTCCTGCTCAACGCCGTGGGATTGAATCTGACCCGGGCCGACAACTTCGACCGCCCCACGCTCGGTATCGCCATCGTGGTCACGCTCGTCGGCTGGACCGGGGCCGCGACCTGGGCCTACGCCGCGGCGAGCCGACGGGGTCCGGTGCTGCTGCTCGTGGATCTGTCCTTGGCCGTGGGCACGATCGGTCTGTCCTACCTCGTCAAGGGCGAGGACCTTCGGGCGACGATTCCGGGCTTCTGGGTGATGGCCCCGCTGCTCGCCTGGGCGGTGCACTGGGGTTGGCGGGGCGGCCTGATCGCTGGGGTGGCCATCTCGGCCGCAGACATCGCGGTGAGAGGGGAGTTCACCTCGGTCAACTACGGCAATGTCTTCTTGCTGCTGATCGGCGGGCCGACGGTGGGGTTCGTCTCGGACTCGCTGAAGTCGATGGCCGCCGAACGCGAGATCGCCCAGCGCACGGCCGCGGTCGCGGCCGAGCGGGCCCGGTTGGCGCGCGCGGTCCACGACGGCGTACTCCAGGTGCTGGCGATGGTGCAACGACGGGGGACCGAACTGGGCGGCGACTTCGCCGAACTGGGCGCCCTGGCGGGGCAGCAGGAGACCGCACTGCGCAATCTGATCCGGGAGCAGGACGCGATCCTTCCCGGGACCACGGCCCACGACCCGGCCGCCGAGCCCCAGGTCGACCTCGCCGCGGCGATCGGGCAC
>JAKFXV010000348.1 GCA_021731205.1 Nocardioides sp.
CCCCGGAACCCCGCACGCCCGATCCGCCCACCGCCTCGTCGAGCCCCGAAGCTCGCGAGCCGACGTGTTGGGACGGCTCCCCGACCGAGTCGCTCAAGGACTGTCCCGAGCCATCGGGGACCGCCGGACTCGCGTGGGTGTTCCCGAGTCTCGATCAGGCAGCGTGCACCGACCGAGGCAGGCCTGGTGCCCCGGCCAAGTGGGTGTGTCGGGTCGAGCTCGACAACGGCGGGATCGTCAAGGTCCGCTACCGCGAACACGGCTCGACGCGGCCCCGCCTCGCGCGCTTCTCGCGCGACTACGGACCCGGCTCCCGCTCCACCGTGCTGACCGAACGCGACGACGTCGAGCGATACGTCTGGCGTGCGGACGAGCCGGACGGACGTGGGCGTTGGAAGCTCACCTCGATGTACGCCGAACACCCGTGGTCGGTCACGATCGTGGGCCCGAGCCGGGCAGACGTCGAGGCCGCGCTGAGCGATCTGGTCGAGTTCCGCAGCTCGAGACGACTGCTCGGTCGCCCCGGCTCGGCCTGACCCCGCCACCGAGTCTGCTCGATACACTCGGCGAGTGATCTTCAAGAGCGTCGGCGAGGGACGGCCCTACCCCGACCATCAGTTGACCTCGAAGCAGTGGGCCCAGGTTCCGCCGCGCCAGGTGCGCCTCGATCAACTGATCACGACCCACGACACCTTGCAGTTGTCCACGCTGCTGGCCGAGGACTCGACGTTCTATGGCGACCTGTTCGCCCACGTCGTCCAGTGGCGCGGCGAGCTGTACCTCGAGACCGGTCTGCACCGAGCGCTCCGCGCGGCCCTGCAACAGCGTCCCGTGCTGCATGCGCGGGTCTTCGCGGTCGCGGACTGATCCCGAACCCTGGATGCTGACTCGTGGCTGAACTCGACCCCAAGGTCCGCACCGGACTGACCCTCGCGGCGCTGCTGTTGCTGCTGGGGCTCGGCGCGGTGTGGGGCTGGTCGGCGGCCACCAAGCCGGTCCCGTCCACCGCTCCGGTCGACACCGGGCCGTGTCGCAGCCTGACCGTCTCCGCGGGTGATCTCGTGCGCCCGGAGGACGTCGTGGTCAGCGTCTTCAACGCCGGCAATCGAGCCGGGCTCGCCGAGCGGACCCTCGGCCTGTTCGTCGACGCGGGTTTCGGGCGCGGGGAGAGCAAGAACGCCCCTCGCAACTCCGGGGTCACCAACGCCGAGATCTGGACGACCACGCCGGAGCATCCCGCCGTACGACTGGTCGCGTCGCGACTCACCGGGGTCGACATCATCGAGGGACCGACGCTCGGCCCGGGGGTCGTGGTGCTGGTCGGGGATCAGTTCCAGGAGTTGGCCGCCGGAGAGCCCACGGTGGTCGCCGAGGACGACGCCGAGATCTGCGCCCCGGTGCCGGAGCCTTCGCCGATCCCCTGAGTCCTCGGCTTCAATCTCGCGGCCGCTCGGGCGGGTGTGCCCCGAGCCAGTGCGCCAGGCGGCCGCCGGCGGAGACCTCCTGCAAGCGGTGCTCGGTGCGCGAGCGGACGTTGCGTGGAGTCACGATCAGCAGCTCGTCCCCATGCTTGAGGACGGTGTTGTACTCCGGCACCAGAGTCTCACCGGCCCGCACCACGAGTGACACCGACGCCCCGGGAGGCAGCCGCAGCTCGCCGACCTCGACGCCGTGCATCCGCGACGCGTCGCTGATCGTGACGGTCAGGAGGTCGGCGGCGATCCGATCCAGGGGGGCCGTCTCGACCTCCAGCCCGCGGGCCGGGGAGTCTCCCCCGATCTGCAACCGCGCCCCGACCCACGCCAAGGTCGGCCCCGTGAGCAGCGTGTAGACGACGACCAGCACGAAGACGAGATCGAAGAGGCGTTGGGCGCCCACCACTTCTTCGGCAAGCGGGATGGTCGCCAACACGATGGGTACGGCGCCGCGCAGCCCAGCCCACGACAAGAACGCCAGCTCACGCCCCGGCATCGGCTGCACCACAGCGGAAGCCAGCACCGAAGCCGGGCGGGCCACGAAGGTCAGGATCAGTCCGGCCAGGATCGCCATGCCGACGGTCTCGAGCGTGATCCGTCCGGGGCTCAGCAGCAGGCCGAGCATCACGAACAGCCCGATCTGGGCGAGCCAGGCCACGCCTTCGGCGAAGGACCGGATTGCGGAGCGGTGCGGCAGATCGCTGTTGCCCAGGACCAGTGCCGCGACGTAGACCGCCGCGAAGCCGGAAGCGTGCAGCGCCGCGGCGCCGCCGTACGCCAAGAAGGCGATGCACAGCGCGGACAGCGGGTAGAGCCCGGAGGCGGGCAGCGCCGCGTGGCGCATGACCCAGGCGCCCGCGAACCCGACCCCCAGCCCGATCAGTACGCCGACCACCAGCTCGAAGACGATGATGCCGGCGATCGCGAGCGGGCCGTTCTCGGCGAACGCACCGGTTGAGACGAGCGTCACGAGCACGACGGTGGGGGCGTCGTTGAGCCCCGACTCGGCTTCCAGCGCGCCGACCAGGCGGCGCGGAAGCGGCACCACCCGCAGCACCGAGAACACCGCCGCCGCGTCGGTGGGCGAGGTGACCGCGCCCAGCAGGATCGCCAGCTCCCAAGGCAAGCCGAGGAT
>JAKFXV010000326.1 GCA_021731205.1 Nocardioides sp.
ACGCAGTCGCCAACCTCGGGGATGCGGCCGAGTTCGGCGATGACGAACCCGGCGACGGTCTCATAGTTGCCGTCCGCCAACACGATGCCGGTCGCCGAAGCGAAGTCCTCGATGCTGATCCCGGCATCGATCAGGGGATTCGCCGTGCGCGGCGCCCCGGGCTCGCGAGCGTCGTACTCATCGCGAATCTCGCCGACCAGCTCCTCGACGAGATCCTCGAGGGTGACGATGCCGTCCGTGCCGCCGTACTCGTCGACGACGACCGCCAAGTGGGTGCCCTCGTGGCGCATCGTGGAGACGGTCGGCAGGACGTGGTTGGTAGCCGGAAGCTGCAGCACCGGTCGGCGCAGGTCACGGACCCGTCGACGGTCCTCCGGCGTGACGCCGAGCAGATCACGCACGTGCAGGAACCCGATGACGTCGTCGAAGCCGTCTCCGGTGATGGGGTAGCGCGAGTAGGGAAGCTCACGCACGCGGGCGGCGGCGTCCGGCAGGCGCATCGACCCGTCGAGAAACTCCACATCGCCGCGCGGGCGCATCACGCCCTTGATGCTGGTCTGGCCGGCGGCGAACACCGAGTTGACGATGTCGCGCTCCTGGTCGTCGAGCCCTTCGTGCGTCGAGACCAGGTCGCGCAACTCCTCCTCGGACAGCTGTTCGCCGCTGGCCTGGGGATCCCCGCCCGCCAGCCTAACCACCGCATTGGTCGAGACGGACAACAACCAGATCATCGGCCGCATCAGGGAGGCGAAGCGGTCCAGCACCGGCGTGGCCAGCAACGACACCGTCGCCGCTCGTTGGAGCGCCAGACGTTTGGGTGCCAGCTCTCCCAACACGAGCGAGAAGTAGGCGATGGCCAGGGTGAGGGTCAACAACGCAACGGTCTCGGCGGCGTTCTCGGGCAACCCCAGCCGCTGGAGGTACGGCGTGAGGTCGGGCGCCAGCGTCGCCCCGCCGTACGCCGCGGAGAAGAAGCCGGCGACGGTCACGCCGATCTGGACGGCGGCCAGGAACCGGTTGGGATCGCGCACCACCCGAGCCACGCGGGCCCCGCGGGTGCCCTGGCGCTCGAGCTGGGCGACCTGGCTCTCGCGCAGTGAGACCAGCGCGATCTCGGTCGCCGCGAATACGCCGCCGATGAGGATGAACAGTCCGACCAAACCGACGTTGAGCAGCGTCTGCACGTCGATCATCGTGGGAGCCATTCGGGCCAGATCTGGGGGCTGCCGAAGGGCGCCTCGCCAGCAGGAGCCCAATCGATGCCGCTGATCCATAGGGAGTACGCCGTCACGCCGAACGCCACGAGCAGGATCAGGGTCATCGCCACCCAACCGCCCGTTGTTCGCGCGAAGGGGTAGATGATTCGGCGGACGGGTCTGCGCACCCGGGAGCCGCCCGGGCCCAACCAGAGCGACACCACGAACGCCGCGCCGCCGAGGACCAACGTGCTGACCAGATCCAGCGACAGCGCGAACCCGAGCAGACCGGTCGCCAGCCCGATGCCGAGCGCCCACAGGACCAGCATGATCGTGCCGGCCAGCGCCCCCAGGATGTGCCAGGGCAGGCTCAGCACGGTGGCCGGGGCGTCGTACCACTTGGGGCCGCGAGCGCGGCGCCGTTCTCCCGCGCCACTCGCGGTCAAGGACAGGCTCCGGAGGATCCACACCGCGACGATGAGGGCGAGAGTGGTGAGGTAGGGCCAGGCTGCGCTCGCCAGGGCAAGCGTGGCGAACCCGACTGCCAGGAGCAGCACTCGACGAAGTCGTTCGGCGCGGCTGGGCTCAGGTGGGGATGCCGGCTCGGCGACGGCAGGTTCGGCTGACAACAGCGCCGTCGCCGTGGCGAGGGTCTCGGTAGCGGCGTCCGCGTGGCCGTTGAGGGACGCCTCGCGTCGGGCTCCGTCCGCTTCGGCGCCTCCGGCTGCTTCCGCGCTCAGCCAGTCGAGTAGCTCGGGCAACGAGGGGCGGCGGGTCGGGTCGGGATCGAGGGCTGCGGTGAGCTGGGCACGCAGGCGCTGCGGGAGCCCGCTGAGGTCGTGCTCGCCACGTCGTACGCGATCCATGATGGCCATCGAGGGGCCGGTGCCGAACGGCGAGCGCCCGGTGCCGGCGTACGCCACCGTGGCAGCCCAGGAGTGGACGTCCGATGCTGCGGTTGCGTCGTGGCCGTGGAGGATCTCCGGCGCGAGGTAGCCCGGCGTACCCAGTAGCCAGCCGGTGTGGGTGAGTTTGGGGTCGTCGGCCACTCGTGCGAGACCGAAGTCGATCAACACCGGGCTACGCCCGTCCATGACGACGTTGGAGGGCTTGATGTCGCGATGGAGTACGCCGCAGGCGTGCACGTCGGCGAGCGCCGCCGCGAGACACCAAGCGAACCAGGTCAGGTCGTGGCCCGCGATCGGGCCACTGGTGGTCACGTGCCGGGTCAGCGCCGCCCCGTCGACGTACCTCGTTGCCACGTAGGGGATGTCGCCCCAGGGGTCAGCATCAACGATCTCCGAGACCCGGTCGGACTGGATCCGGCTCAGCGACTTCACCTCGCGCGCCAGCCGCTGGCGAGACTCGTCATCGCCGACGAAGTGCGGCCTGATCACCTTCAGGGCGACACGG
>JAKFXV010000186.1 GCA_021731205.1 Nocardioides sp.
ACAGCCGGTTCGTCGCGTTGCTCGGCGATGCCGAGCTCGACGAGGGCAACATCTGGGAGGCGTTGGCCGATGACGCCACCCAAGGTCTCGGCAACGTGATGTGGATCGTCGACTTCAACCGGCAGTCGCTCGACCGGGTCGTTCCGGGCATCCGGATCAACCGGTGGCGGGCGCAGTTCGAGGCGTCCGGCTGGCACGTCGTCGAGTGCAAGTACGGCCCACTGCTCAAGGCCGCCTTCGTCGAGTGCCCGGAACTGGAGACCTGGATCGACGACATGCCCAACGAGCGCTACCAGTCGTTGTTCGGGCTGGGCCCGGCCGAGTTGCGTGAGCGGTTCTTGGACGGGGCGCCCTCGGCCGTGACGTCGTACGCCTCGTCGATGTCGGACGCATCGCTGACGGCGCTGGCAACCGACCTGGGCGGGCACGACATCGAGGCACTGCTGGCGGCGTACGCCGAGTGCGACGCGGTGACGGACCGGCCCAGCGTGGTCTTCGCCTACACGGTCAAGGGCTGGGGCCTGCCGATGGCCGGCAACCCGCGCAACCACTCGGCACTGATGTCTGGCGCTCAGATCGACGACCTCCGGGCGGGGTGCGGCCTGACCCTCGACAACGAATGGGACCGGCTCGACCCGACCTCGCCGGCCGGCCAGTTCGCGAACCTGCGCGCGGCTCACCTGGAGCGGGTGGTCCCGGCTCCGGCGGCTGCGTTCAGCGTGCCGACGACGACCGACTTCCGCTCGAGCAAGCCGATCTCGACCCAGGAGGCCTTCGGCCGGATCCTGGTCGGCCTCTCCCGCGACGAACAGGTCGGCCGACACCTGGTGACCACCGCTCCTGACGTTGCGACGTCGACCAACCTGGCGGGCTTCATCAACCGGGCCGGCGTGTTCGCGCCGACCGACCGCAAGCAGTGGAGCCAGGACGCGATGGTCAAGTGGGCCGAGAGCCCGGCCGGCCAGCACATCGAGCTCGGCATCTCGGAGATGAACCTGTTCTTGCTGCTGGGCCAGCTCGGCCTGTCCTGGGACCTCTCCGACCAGATGCTGTTGCCGGTCGGGACGCTGTACGACCCGTTCGTGCTGCGGGGGCTGGACGCGTTCATCTACGGCGTCTACTCCGGCGCCCGCTTCGTCGTCGCCGGCACTCCGTCCGGGGTGACACTGGCGCCCGAAGGCGGCGCTCACCAGTCGACGATCACCCCGTCGGTCGGTCTCGAACTGCCGAATGTGACGCTGCTGGAGCCGGCGTACGGCATGGCGCTGGACTGGCTGCTGTGTGCTGCGCTCGGCAATATCGCGGCGGCCTCGTCGGGCGAGGCCAAGGCGGACGCGGTCGGGCACACGGAGTCGGGTTCGTACTACTTCCGGCTGACCACTCGGCCGTTGGACCAGACGCCGTTCGAGGAGGCGCGAGCCCGGATCGGCGACGCGACGTTGCGCCGCCAGGTGCTGTCGGGTGCCTACCGGCTCGTCGATGCCGGCGACGCGCCTCGGGACGGGAGTGGGCCGACGGTGCAGATCGCGGCGTCGGGTGCCACCGTGCCTGAGGCACTGGAGGCGGCTGCCGAGCTCGAGGACGAGGGGATCCGGGCACACGTGATCGACGTGACCTCGCTGGACCGGCTCTACAGCGCGTGGCAACGGACCCTGCGCCAGGGCATCCGGACGGCGACCACGCCGTCGATCCCGGGTGCGCTGCGCCAGGCGTTCGACCGCTCGGCTCCGATCGTCACGGTGCACGACGCGTCGTCGCACTCGATGGCGTGGCTGGGTTCGGCGCTCGGCGTCCCCGCGGTGTCCTTGGGCGTCGACTCGTTCGGCCAGTCGGGCACGGTCGCGGACCTCTACCGCGCTCACGACCTGGACTCCGGCTCGATCGTCAACGCCGCCCTGGCCGCCCTCGCCCTCCGCTAACTCGCCCCCCCAACCGGCCGAGGCGTCACAAACACGCGTCCACGCGTCAGTCGTTCGCGCCGAGGCGTCACAAAGTTCTCATCGAGGCGTCACAAACACGCCCGGGATCAGGGGTAGCGGATCTCGGTCACCGCTTCACTCAGCGTCCAGAGCCCGCGCTGTGCGTCTGGGTCCGTGGCGAGCCGTGACGTCGAGACAACTCGCGGCAGACCGCGGAACTCACCGGGTCCGCCCGGTCCGCAGTACGTCGATCCCGGCAGGTCGGCAGTCGCCGCCATCAACAGGGGCTCGGCGCCGACGGAGGCCGGCTGACCGAACGCATGGAGTACGGCGTCCAAGATCGTCGAGGCGCCGAGCCTGCGGCCACGCGGAGCCAGATTCGTTGCCGCGATGCCGGGATGCGCGGCCATGGCGTGCACCGGCAGACCGGCCGCACCGCAGCGGCGGTCCAGCTCAAAGGTGAACAGCAGGTTGGCGAGTTTGGTGCGCGCATAAACGTCCCAAGAGCGATAACCGCGTCGGCTCAGCCCCCGCGGATCGTCGAGAGGCGCCGACCGCACCCGCCAGTGCGCACCCGACGCATGGGTCACCACCCGCGCGTCGCCGCTCGCCGCCAACTGGGGGAGCAGCAATCCGGTCAGTAGGAACGGGCCGAAGTGGTTGGTGGCC
>JAKFXV010000185.1 GCA_021731205.1 Nocardioides sp.
CCGCCCTCTCGCTTCGCTCACAGCAGTTCCCCGCGGCCTTCCGCCCGCAGCCGCGCGAACAGCTCCTGCATCGTCTCGGGCATCTCGTCGAGCCGGTTGAGGTTGATCACCATCACCGCGTCGTGGGTGGTGATCACCGCGACGTTGTCGAGCCCGGCCGTGACGACCACCCGGTCGTCGCCGTTGACCACCAGGCAGCCGGCGCTGTGCACGTCGATGTGGTCGCGGGCGTTGGCCGAGACGATGTCAGACCCGGTGAGCGCGCTCAACGAACGATGCAGGGCCGCCCAGTTGCCGATGTCGCTCCACGTGAAGTCCGCCGGCACCAGCGCCAACGGATAACGACTGGTGTCGATCAGGTCGATCTCGTGGGCCCGCACCGGCGCGGAGAGGTACGCCGCGGGGTCGCCGCTGCGCAGATAGTCGGAGGTGGCCGCCACCAGCGCCGGCTCGGCCTCGGCATAGGCCGCCAACAGCGTCGCCGCCCGAAAGCAGTAGTAGGCGGAGTTCCAGTAGTAGTCCCCCGAAGCGACATAGCTCGTCGCGACGTCGTACGACGGCTTCTCGACGTACTTCTCCACGTCCAGCGCGCGCGAGCCCGGTCGCCGCTCGGGACGGACCTTGATGTAGCCGAGACCGGTGTCTGGCCGAGTCGGCCGGATCCCGACGATCGCCAGCGATCCTGGTTCCGACTCGATGTGCTCGAAGGCCTCGCGCATGGTCTGCTGGAACTTGTCGATCTCGGTGATCGCGTGATCCGAGGCCAGGCTGAAGATCACCGCGTCGGGGTCGAGCTCGTGCACCCGCGCCGCGAACAAGGCGAAGGCCGCCGGAGTGCCCCGCGCCTCGGGCTCCACGATGAAGTTCGCCGGGTCGATGTCGGGCAGCAGCTCGGCGATTCGAGCCCGGTAGTTGTCCGTCGTCGAGATGAACACGTGCTCGAACGGCACCACCCCACGCAGTCGTTCGACCGTCTCCGCGATCAGCGACTTGTCGCTCATCAGCGCCTGCATCTGCTTGGGCAGATCCTTGCGGCTCAGCGGCCACAGTCGGGTGCCGGCTCCCCCCGCGACCACGACGGCGTACCGGTGTGTGCCGGGGTCGTCGGGGTCTGGGCCGCCCGCCGGGTCAGAGCCGCGGTCGGACATGCAGTCCCACTTCGGGATCCACGATCACCTCTTGGCTGGCCGGGATCCCCTCGTCGCCGGCACCGGCTCGGAGTACGGCGTCGAGCGCGACGTTGCGCTTGATCAGTCCGAGGGCGATCGGGCCGAGCTCGTGGTGCCGTGCGGAGGTGCCGACGAAACCGACCTCTCGATCCTCCAGCAACAGCGGGCTGCCCTGAAGCGGCAGTGCGTTGGCGGTTCCGTCGAGGTGCAGCAGGGTCAACCGGCGCGGCGGTCGGCCGAGGTTGTGGACCCGAGCCACCGTCTCCTGGCCGCGGTAACAGCCCTTGTTGAGGTGCACCGCCTTGGACTCGGTGTCGGTGGCGAGCCACCCCACTTCGTTGGGAAGCGTCTTGTGATCGGTGTCGAGATGCAGCCGGGGCTCGCCGCGCGCGATCCGCAGCGCCTCGAAGGCCCACATCCCGGCGGCCGGACCGGCCGCGGCCGGAAACTCCAGCAACCGATCGCGGTCGATGAAGCTGTAGCCCTGCGCCTTGGCCGCCGGCGGCCGCCAGACGACCGCGAGCTCGGAGGTCGCGTCGGTCACCTCGACGCGCAGCATGAAGCGCATCGAGTCGAGGAACTCCCGCAGGGCCGCGCCCGCGCCGGGCTCGGTGTGCGCCGTGAACGTCTCACCGTCGTCGGACCCGGCGAAGGCGTGCTCGACATGGCCGTTCGGACTCAAGACCAGCGCCTGGACCCACTGGCCGGGCTCCAGTCCGGTGAACCACTGCGTGGTGAGGTTGTGCAGCCAGGTCAGCCGGTCGGGGCCAGCGACTTGAAGGACGTCGCGATGGGACAGGTCGACGAAGCCCTCACCCGCCGAGAGGCGGCGCTGCTCGCCGTTGAACGAGCCGTAGTGGGCGGCCACGTCGGCATCGATCCCGGCGCCGGCCACCGCACCGTCGAGGTCGAGCAGCGGGCTAGGCATCGTGATCTCCTGGGGTCGGTTCGGCGCATTCCACACACTGGCCGTGCACGGTCAGGTGCCCGAGATCGGCATCGAAGGCTTCCCGCTCGCGGAGCGCGGCGACGAACGGTGCGGCCATGTCGGGTTCAACCGAGACCACGCGATGGCAATTCCGGCACACCAGGTGGAAGTGGGTATGCCCGGTGTTGGAGTGGTACGTCGGTGCGCGGTCGCCCAGGTGGGCGTGTCGGACCAGGCCGATCTCCTCGAGCACCTCCAGGGTGCGGTAGACGGTGGAGACGTTGACCGCGGCCGACTGCCTGCGCACCTCCGCGAGGACCTCGTCGGGTGTCGCATGACCCAGTTGTTCGACGGCGGTCAGGATCAGCTCGCGCTGCGGGGTGAGCCGGTAGCCGCTGCCGCGCAGCTTCGCCTGCCAATGTTCGTTCATGCGGGGTTCGTTCATGCGGGGTTCGTTCATGCGGGGTTCGTTCATGCGGGGTTCGTTCATG
>JAKFXV010000284.1 GCA_021731205.1 Nocardioides sp.
ACCTGGACCCGGAGACGATAGACATGAAGTGCCTGCTGATCGTGGGTGCCGAGACCACGCGGGTGAGCCGCGCCGGCGTGTGGACGCCGAGGTACGTGCGGTGAGTGCTGCCGTCCACTTCGTCGGCGCCGGACCGGGCGCGGCCGACCTGCTGACCGTGCGCGCGACGCACCTGCTGGCGCAGGCGGACCTGGTGCTCTATCCCGGCACCTACCTCGATCCCGACGTGCTCGCCCACGCCGGCCTGAGCGCAGAGCTCGTCGACACCCAAGACCTCGACCTCGACACGATGGTCGCGCGGATGGTGGGCGCCGCTGTCGCGGGGCAGACGGTGGTGCGATTGACGTCCGGCGACCCGTCTCTCTATTCCGCGCTGCACGAGCAGACTCGCCGGCTCGATGCTGCCGGGGTTGCCTGGTCGGTGACGCCCGGGGTGCCCGCCTATGCTGCGGCTGCTGCGCTGGTCGGGAGCGAGCTGACGGTGCCGCTGGTGGCGCAGTCGGTGGTGCTGACCCGCACCCAGGCCCGCTCAACCGCGATGCCGGAGTCCGAGTCGCTGGCGGCGTTCGCTGCGACCGGCTCGACGCTCGTGCTGCATCTGGCGATCACGCGAGTGCGGGCGCTGATGGCTGAAGTTGAACCGGAGTACGGCGAGGACTGCCCGGTGGCAGTCGTCTACCGCGCCAGCCAGCCCGGGGAGAAGGTGCTGCGTGGCACGGTGGCGACCATCTCGGAGGTGGTGGAGGCGGCAGGGCTGCGACAGGCGGCCGTGATCCTGGTCGGCTGGGCGCTGGCCCGCGAGGGCGGCGAGTCCCATCTCTACGACGCGGCCCGCGACCGGAGCTCGAAGCGACGCGGCGATCGGGGGCTCAGTGTGCACCGAGTGTCGGGATGAGCCAATCGTGGGACTTCGTGCTGGTCCGCTCGTCGTTGGCGAGCGTCCTGCATGAGGAGAGGTCCGGCGTCAGCGCGTTAGTGCCCACTGTGTAACGGTACGGGCCGGGGTCCACCCGGTGAAGGCGCCGATCGGTGCACTGGTCTCGACCGAGACTCGGGTCAGCTCGCCGCCGTGCTCCCGATAGTGCCGACCGAGCAGCATCTCGGTCTCGAGCGTCACGCCGTGCACGACCAGCCGGCCGGCCGGTCGCAGCGCCGTCAGGCAGGCGTCGATCACCTCGTCGCGGGTGGCGCCGCCGCCGACGAAGATGGCGTCCGGCGGGCGGAGCCCGGCGAGCGCGCCGGGGGCCCGTCCGTGCACGACCTCGAGCCCCGGCACCCCGAGACTCGTGGCGTTGCGGCTGATCCGCGCTGCACGGTCGGCGTCCGCCTCGACCGCCGTCGTCGTGCAGGACGGGTGGGCGCGCATCCACTCGATCCCGACCGAGCCGGCTCCGGCGCCGACATCCCACAGGTGCTCGCCCGGGGTCGGGGAGAGCCGGGCGAGAGCGCTGGCGCGCAGGTCGCGCTTGGTCAGCTGGCCGTCGTGCTCGAAGGCGTCGTCGGGCAGACCGGCGACCCAGCCGCCGAGGCTCGGGCCGACGCAGTCAATCGCGACGACGTTCAGCCGAGGGAGGTCGAACTCCTTGCCGGTGAGGATGACGGCCTTGTCGAACAGGAAAGAGCTCTGCTCGCGTCCGCCCAGGTCGCCGAGGACGGTGAGCTCACTGTCGCCGTACCCCTCCGCGACCAGCAGCGCCGCCACATCCCTCGGCGTGTGTTCATCGGACGAGAGGACCAGGATCCGACGGCCAGGGGCGAGCTCGCGGCGCACCAGCGCGACGTGGCGACCCACCACGCTGACGACCGCATGGCTCTCCGCCGACCAGCGCATCGTCGCCCGTGCGAGGGCGACTGAGGAGATCCCCGGGACGACGGTCACCTCGTCAGGCCCGAGCAGGTCCATGAAGGTCGTGGCGATCCCCGACACCAGCGGGTCGCCGGACGCCAGGGCGACGACATGCCCGCCTGCTGCCTCGTCCGCCAGGGACGCGAGCAGCGCCGGCAACCGGTCACGCAGCGGGGAGGGCCAGGGCTCGCGGCGCTGCCCCGGCACGTCGGGCAGGAGGTCGAGCTGCCGGGGCCCACCGAGCACCACGCGGGCTCGCTCGACCCAGGCCCGGCCGACCTCCGACACACCATCCCAGCCCTCGGCGCCGATACCCACCACAGTGATCACGCGAGCAGACGCTATCGTGAGCCCCGCAAGGCGAGAGGTGCCCCAACGGCCTAGCCATCGGAAACGGTGGGGACGGCGGACGGGGAGAATCTGGGAAGCCGGTGAGATTCCGGCACAGGCCCGCTGCGGTGAACCGAGCCTCCACTCATGAGTTGAGCGGAGGACTCGGCAAGTCCGAAGACCGGCCTCCCGCCCGACCAGTCACTGCTGGCGAACAGAGCGGGAGCCTCACATGCCAGAGCACTACCCATTTTCAGCCGTCCTCGGTTGCGAGACCGACGCCCTGGACGACATGGGCCTCGCGCTCGTCCTCACGACGATCTCGCCGGAGATCGGTGGCGTGCTCGTGCGGGGCGAGAAGGGCACCGCGAAGTCGACGACGGTGCGGGCGCTGGCCGCCGTGCTG
>JAKFXV010000332.1 GCA_021731205.1 Nocardioides sp.
GCCCCGGCGAACGCCAACTCGGCCTCCTCACGTCCCGAGAGCACCTCGGGCCATACTCCGAGCCGGGCAAACACCCCAGCCGCGAACACCTCGGCATTACCGGCGTCTCGGGTGGCCGAGGTTGCACAGAACCGCACCCGTGCCTGCGGGTACGGCGCCAGCCGCTCGGCGTACTCCTCACAACAGGCGAAGGCTCGGGCCAGCGCCTCGTCGGCCAGCAGCCCGGTCGCGTCCACGCCCTGGCCCAGCCGCACGATCCGGCTCTCCCGGACCAAGGTGGCCTCCGGCGTCCGGATCAACAGCCGCACCGTGTTGGTGCCGCAGTCGATGGCGGCCACCACCGCTCCAGCCGCACCCGTGCGGCCGCTCACCGACACGGCCCGGCCTCCCACCACGGCCCGAGCAGAGCCAGCACTTCGTCACCGAGCGGGTTGACCCCCGACCCCTGTGCCAACGCCTGACCGGCCAGTGCGTGCAGGCACTTGACCCGGTGCGGCATCCCCCCTGCCGAGATCCCCTCGACCTCGGGCACCTCGCCCAGCTCGGAACGGGCGGAGAGATAGGCCTCATGCGCCGAGGCGTACGCCGTCGCGAGCGCAGGATCCTCGCCCAATCGGCGTTCCATCTCCTGCATGACCCCGGTCGCCTCGAGCGTCCCGATCAGGCTGGCCGCGCGCGGGCAGGTGAGGTAGTACAACGTCGGGAAAGGCGTCCCGTCGGGCAGCCGGGGCGCGGTGGTGACCACGTCGGGGTTGCCGCAGGGGCAGCGATGCGCGACGGCCTGAGCACCCCGCGGTGTCCGGCCCAGCTGAGCCTCGATCGCCGTCTGGTCGGACGGATCGATCACGGACCCCCCGCCTCACCGGCCGGTGCCCGGATCCTTTCGACCGGCTCCCCCTCGGGCAGCTTCGGCGGGTTGCCCGCCAACTCGACGGACTCCCAGGCTCGGGCCCACCAGGCGGTCGGCTCGTCGGCCCCCAGGTCGGCCGGGTCGGGAAGCGAGGCCGTGGAACCCAGCGGATTCCCATCGACATCGATGACTTGTACGCCGGTCTCCCCCGGCAGGACGTAGCCGAAGCGCTTGCGCGCCTGGGCCCTGACGTACGCCGGATCCTCCCACCGCCGCTTCTCGCGTTCGAGTGCGACCAGGTCGGCCTGGCGCTCGGCGATCTGGGCCTTCACATCCTGAATGTGTGAGCGCTGGTGGAGATAGGCGCGCATCGACGATGCGTAGGACACGGTCAGCACGGCAAGCACGAGCACCAAGATCGCCGCCCGTCCCGTGAGGCGAGACTTCGGCGTCCCGGCGCCCGCGGCGGCGGCCCTCGAACGAGCCGCCGAACCGCCACCCGACGCTCCGGAGGATCCGGGCACTCTGCGATCGGGACCCCCAGCAGTGCTCGACTGTCTCGGCCCACGAGCGCTGGAAGGTCGACGCTTCCCCGCCGGACCCGATCCGGTCGGTTTGCGTTGCCCGGCTTGGCCGGGTGACCGGGTCGGTCCGCGAGCTGCCCCCACGGGCTCCAGTGTGCCCGGCTCAGCCGCCGTATCGTGGGAACGCCGCGGCCCCGGCGTAGCGAGCCGCGTCGCCGAGCTCCTCCTCGATGCGCAGCAGTTGGTTGTACTTCGCCACCCGCTCGGAGCGTGCCGGCGCACCGGTCTTGATCTGACCGCAGTTGGTCGCGACCGCGAGGTCCGCGATCGTGGTGTCCTCGGTCTCGCCCGAGCGGTGGCTCATCATGCACCGGTAGCCGTTGCGGTGCGCGAGGTCGACCGAGTCCAAGGTCTCGGTCAGCGACCCGATCTGGTTGACCTTGACCAGCAGCGCATTGGCCTGTCCTCCGCTGATGCCGCGCTGCAACCGCTCGACGTTGGTGACGAACAGGTCGTCACCCACCAGTTGTACGGCGCCCCCGAGCTCGTCGGTCATCGCCTTCCAACCGTCCCAGTCGTCCTCGTTGAGAGGATCCTCGATCGACACGATGGGGTACGACGCGCACAGGTCGGCGTAGTAGGCGATCAGCTCGGCCGAGGTCTTGTGGCCGCCCTCGAAGGTGTAGCCACCGTCTGCGTAGAACTCGCTCGCGGCGACGTCCATCGCGAGCGCGATGTCGGTGCCGACCCCGAAGCCGGCCGCCTCGATCGCCTCGGCGATCAGGTCCAAGGCGGCGCGGTTGCTGTCGAGGTTGGGCGCGAAGCCACCCTCGTCGCCGAGCCCCGTGGACAGCCCCCGCTTCTTCAGCACCGACTTCAGCGCGTGGTAGACCTCGGCGCCGTGGCGCAGTGACTCACGGAAGGTCGCCGCCCCGATCGGGGCGATCATGAACTCCTGAACGTCGACGTTGGAGTCCGCGTGCGAACCGCCGTTGAGGATGTTCATCATCGGCACCGGGAGCACGTGGGCGTTGGGCCCGCCGACGTAGCGGTACAACGGCAGCCCGGCGGACTCAGCAGCCGCTCGCGCGACCGCGAGGGACACGCCCAGGATCGCGTTGGCGCCGAGATTGGCCTTGTTGGGCGTTGCGTCCAGATCGAGCATGGCCTGGTCGATCAGCCCTGATCGTCGGCCTCCATGC
>JAKFXV010000216.1 GCA_021731205.1 Nocardioides sp.
ACCGAGCCCGGCGCCGGATCCGACGCCCGCGCCATCCGGACCTCCGCGGTCCGGCAGGGCGACGAGTGGGTGATCAACGGCGAGAAGACGTTCATCACCGGCGGCCACGAAGCCGACTTCTGCCTGGTCTTCGCGGTCACCGACAAGGAGCGCGGCGCCGACGGGGGAGTGACCTGCTTCCTCGTCGACCGGGATCGCGGCTGGACGTCGCAGCCGATCGACACGATGGGCCAGTGGGGTCCGGCGGCGCTGTCGTTCGTCGACGTGCGCGTGCCGCACTCGGCGATCCTCGGCGAGGAGGGCAGCGGCTTCCAGCTGGCGATGCGCTGGATCGGTCGCGGCCGCTACATCCTCCCGGCGCGAGCGCTCGGTGCGTGCGAGCGGCTGGTCGAGATGGCGATGGAACACGCCCGGACCCGGGTCACCTTCGGGCAGCCGATCGCGGACTACCAGGCGATCCAGTGGATGATCGCCGACTCGGCGGTCGAGATCGAAGCGCTGCGTTGGCTGGTCCTGACCGCGGCCTGGCAGGTCGATCAGGGCATCGACTCCCGGCAGTCGCAGTCGATGGCCAAGCTGTTCGGTGGCGTGAAGGCCAACGAGATCGTCGACCGGATGCTGCAGGTGCACGGCGGGATGGGCTACACCCGGGAGCTGCCGATCGAGCGCTGGTATCGCGAGCTGCGGCTGCTGCGGATCTACGAGGGCACCGACGAGATCCAGCGGCGGACGATCGCGCGCAACCTGCTTCGCGGGCACGCCTCCGTCCGCGGTCATCTGGGCTAGTGACGATGCCCGCCGAACGCGACCGCTGGTTCGCGACCAACACCCACCATTGGGACGACTGGACCCTGGCGGAACTGCTGACCGCCAAGGCCTCGGTCGGGGCTCGGGTCTCTCTGGTCGTGCCCGCGCGCAACGAGGCGGCGACGGTCGGCGCGGTCGTGACGAGAGTGCGGGAGGCGCTGGTCGACACCGTCGCGCTGCTCGACGAGATCGTCGTGATCGACTCGGACTCGACCGACGACACGTTCGCGGTCGCGCAGGACGCCGGCGCCGCCGTACACCGATCCGCCGAGATCCGGCCCGATCTCGGCAGCCACCCGGGCAAGGGCGAGGCGATGTGGAAGTCGTACTTCGTGACCTCGGGCGATCTGATCGTGTTCATGGACGCCGACCTGATGGACTGGGACACCCACTTCGTGCCGGGTCTGCTCGGGCCACTGCTCACCCGGCCGGAGGTGGCGCTGGTCAAGGGCTTCTACGAGCGGCCGTTCGTCGGTGGTCCCGGCGAGCCGGACACCGGGGCGTTCGAAGGGGGCCGGGTGACCGAGTTGGTGGCTCGGCCGCTGATCGCGCTGCTGCAGCCCGAGCTCGCCGGGCTGATCCAGCCGCTGGCTGGGGAGTGGGCGATCCGGCGGGAGCTGTTCGGTTCACTGCCGGTGCCGACGGGGTACGCCGTCGAGCTGGCCGCCCTGGTCGACACCGTGGCCGCGCGGGGCGTGGATGCCATCGCCCAGGTCGATCTGGGTCGCCGGGCGCACCGGCATCAGGCACTGCGGGACCTCGGCGGGATGGCCACCCAGATTCTCGCCGCGATGTGGGCCCGCGGCCCTGGGTCCCCGGTGGTTGAGGAGGGCGCCGTCTCTCCGGAGGTTGAGGAGGCCGCTGTCTCCCCGTTGGTTGAGGAGGGCGCCGTCTCTCCGGTGGTTGAGGAGGGCGCCGTCTCTCCGGTGGTTGAGGAGGGCGAAGCCCGTCTCGAAACCACCCTGCGCCAATACCACCCCGTGAACGGCGGGGTCGGCCCGGTCGACCGGCCGGTGCCGACGATCGAGCGGCCTCCAGCCGCGACCGTGCCAGGTGCGGAGAGGCCGCGATGACGCTGCGCCTGGGCCGCCACGAGTTCGCCGACGACGCCATGTTGCTGATGGCGATCGTCAACCGCACCCCGGATTCCTTCTACGACCGCGGTGCCACCTGGGCCGAGGACAAGGCCTTCGACCGGGTGGCGGAAGTGGTCGCCGCCGGCGCGGAGATCGTTGACATCGGCGGGATCAAGGCCGCCCCCGGAGTCGAGATCGGCGTGGCCGAGGAGATCTCCCGGGTGGCGTCGTTCGTCGGGCGAGTGCGGGCGGCGTACCCCGACCTGGTGATCAGCGTCGACACCTGGCGGGCCGAGGTCGGCCGGGCGGTGTGCGCCGAGGGTGCCGACGTGCTCAACGACGCCTGGGGCGGCGCGGATCCTGCGCTGGTCGACGCAGCGGCGGAGTACGGCGCCGGGCTGATCTGCACGCACACGGGCGGGGTGACGCCGCGGACCCGCCCCTATCGGATCGAGTACGACGACGTGGTCGCGGCCGCGATCGCCGACACCACGGCGTACGCCGAGCGCGCGACGGCCGCGGGAGTCCCGCGCGAGGGCATCGTGATCGATCCGGCGCACGACTTCGGCAAGAACACCTTCCACTCCCTGGAGGTGACCCGGCGGCTCGGCGAGTTCACGGCGACCGGCTGGCCGGTGCTGGTGTCGCTGTCCAACAAGGACTTCGTCGGCGAGACCCTGGAC
>JAKFXV010000036.1 GCA_021731205.1 Nocardioides sp.
GTCGAAGCCGGTGCTCTATCAGCACTTTCCCGGCAAGCTCGACCTCTACGTCGCGCTCCTGGACGCGACCTGCCAGACGCTGACCGCCGACTGTCGGGCTGCGCTGAGCTCGATCGAGGACAACAAGCAACGGGTGACCGCCACCGTCGAGGCGTTCTACGCCTACGTCGCCAGCGACACCGGCGCGTTCCGCCTGGTCTTCGAATCCGACCTGACCAACGAACCGGCCGTGCGCGACCAGGTCGCGTCGTTGATGGCCGAGATCACCGAGATGATCGCCGACGTGATCCACGACGACACCGGGCTCTCCGCCGCCGAGTGCCGACTGCTGGCCGCCTCCCTGGTCGGGATGGCTCAGGTCAGTGCGAGGTACTGGCTCGCCGAAGGGTCCGGCATCAGCAGGAGCGAGGCGACCGCCCTGGTGGCCGGTCTGGCGTGGCGAGGGATCCGGGGTTACCCCAAGAGCGATCACCAGAGCTGAACCGGTTGACCCCGCCGAGGCCAGGCTAGGTCCCCCGAGGCATGATGGCGACAGCACTATCAAGCCCGTCCGGCACCACGCCGTACCCAGAGCCAAGGAGTCCTCAGTGGAGGTCAAGATCGGCGTCCAGCACGCCCCTCGCGAGATCGTCGTCGAAGTCGCGGACGATCTCACCGCTGTTGAGACCTCCCTGGCCCAGGCGGTCGAGGCTGGTGGGCTGTTCTCTCTGACCGACGCCAAAGGCCGGCGGATCCTCGTGCCGGCAGACCGCATCGCCTACGTCGAGATCGGCGGCGGTGTGGCCGGCAAAGTGGGCTTCGGCTCCTAACGGAAGGTGGCACTGCAATGGGATCGATCCTGGCAACGCTCGTGGGTGGCTTGATCATCGGACTGCTGGGCAAGTTCGTGGCGCCCGGTGACAAGGACAACATCCCGTTGTGGCTGACGGTCGTCTGCGGCATCGGTGGCAGCCTGATCGGCTACATGATCTATTCCGCATTCGGCGGTGATGGCTCCCCCGGCATCGACTGGACCCGTTGGTTCGTGTCGGTCCTCGTGGCGGCCGGGCTGGTCGTCGTCGCCGCGACGGTCACGGGCAAGCGCAAGGTCTAACCCACGATCAGTTGCCGAGCTAGGAGTCCAGGCCCAGCTCGGTCATCCGGGCGACATGGTTCTCGGTCAGGCGGCCGAACATATGGCCGACGGCCGCGAGGTCCAGGCCCGGGCGTTCCCCGGACCCGGTCAGGAGCACACTGAGCCCCTCCCGATCGGCCACGACGCGCTGCGCCTGGGACAACGCCTCCCCCATCAGTCGGCGGCCCCACAACGCGAGTCGTCCGGCCACCCGCGGGTCGTCGGCGATGGCGCGTCGGACGCGATCGACCACGAACGCCGCGTGGCCCGAGTCGTCGAGCGACGAGTCGACCAGGGCGCGGGTGTGCTCATCGAGCCGGGAACCCACCTCTCGGTAGAAGTCGGCGGCGAGACCGTCTCCGACGTACGCCTTGATCAGACCCTCCAACCAGTTCGCGGGCGCGGTGTGCCGGTGGAAGTTGTCGATCGCGGGACGGAACGGCGCCATCGCCGCCACCGGATCAGCACCGAGCTCGCGGAGCCGATCCACCAATCTGTCGAGGTGACCGACCTGCGCGCTGGCCATGCCGGCCAAGGCCATCTTGTCCTCCAGCGAGGGCGCCAGAGACGCGTCTTCGGCCAATCGCTCGAACGCCGCGAGTTCGCCGTACGCGATCAGACCGAGCAGATCGACCACCGCGGACCGATAGCCGGCGTCGCTGAAATCATCGCTCTGCGGCGTGGATGCGGGCACGAGCGCACCCTACCGATAGAATGGTGTCGATTCCTGGCGGGTTCGGCCGGGAAGTCCAGCGCTCCACGTATGTGCGCGGTAGGTCCAGATCGAGCGTGATCGCGTCCCACCGCATCGAATCGCTCACCGATCAGACCTAGCCAAAGCCCACCACACCGGGCGAGAGAGAACATCACCATGTCGAGTTTCCGTGACCTCGGGGTCCATCCCGAAATCTGTGCCGCCCTCGAACGGGTTGGCATCACCGTGCCTTTCGCGATCCAGGAGATGACCCTCCCCGTCGCGCTGATCGGCACCGACCTGATCGGCCAAGCCCGCACCGGCACCGGCAAGACACTGGCCTTCGGCATTCCCGTCCTCCAGCGCAGCGTCGCTCCGAAGGACCCGGACTACTCAGAGCTTCCGCAAGGCAAGCCCCAGGCGTTGATCGTGGCACCCACGCGGGAGCTGGCGCTGCAGGTCTCGGGTGACCTGGAGCTCGCCGGCGCCGACCGCGGACTGCGCGTCCTCACCGTCTATGGAGGCGTGGGGTACGACACCCAGCTCGACGCTCTGCAGGCCGGCGTCGACGTCGTCGTCGGCACCCCGGGCCGGCTGATCGACTTGATGAACCGCAAGGCCCTCGACATCTCCCACGTTCACGCGTTGGTCCTCGATGAGGCCGACGAGATGCTCGACCTGGGATTCCTCCCCGACGTGGAGCGCCTGCTGGCCAAGACCCCCGAGACCCGCCAGACCATGCTCTT
>JAKFXV010000028.1 GCA_021731205.1 Nocardioides sp.
CAGCTACTCGGGAGCTGTCAGACCTGCGAGGACGCGCATGGGCTTGCCCAACCAGTCGGCGTAGTCCGCTGCCGTGAGTAGAAGGTGAGCGTCCTGGATGGACAGCTCGCCGACGTCGATGAGGTACTGGAGAAGTACGCGAAGGACGCGCTGCAACTCAGGGGAAGCGTCCGGATCGTCGTCCGGGGCAGGCACGTCGATGACGTCGGCCACCAAAGCCAACGACCACATTCGGTCAGCGCGCTCACCGGCATCGCCGATCCCATGCTCTGCCATGATCGCGTTCTCGACGTTGCGCAGAATCGTCTTGGCCACGTACGAGTGTGGCGGCTTCGAGCCACGAATCTCCATCCAGAGGTGGCTGGCAACAACTCCGTCGATGTCAGCGCCCACGTCTCGGAGCCTCGACGCCACGCCCTTGGCGCCCGGAACCAACATCCATGCGAGCGCGACCGCGGCGTCAACCTCATCAGACGCGAGTGCGGCGAGGCGAGCCAGCACGCCGTCGCGGTCCTCTGGCGCCTCCTTGCGCCACCAGCGCTGCAAGTCGGCCAGATCAGCAACGACCCCGAGCGCCGGATCGTCCACCACCCAGCGGGACCATGCGGTTCGCGCGCTCACCATCAGCGGGGTGTCGATCGACTGGACGTCTAGGTTCTTCTCGATGCTCATGTACTGCTCCCTTCCGGCCGTCGCCAGGGACAGCGAAATCGCATGAAGTTCTTGTTCACGGGCCGCCCGAAGGGCAATGCACTGCCGAGGAGACAGCACCCGGCATCATCAACAGGCTACGCCTGGCCCGAACACACGTTCGGACGCTCGCTGGGCGTGTCGCGCGTACTGCGAGACGTCTTGGGGGCCGGCGCCCCAGGCGTGCCCCGCGAACCGTCGATCGGATCTCGCGCCAGGAAGGCATCAGATTTCGCATTAGCTGCAAACATGCAGGTCAGAGCCGTTGTATGGCTGCAATGATTGTTTCCGAGCTACGATCAGGCCCAGCGCTCGTGGCGACACGGGTCCATGACAGGAGAAAGCCATGGCGAAGGGCCACAAGTGTCCGAAGTGCGGCAAGAACACGCTGCAGCCCTACACGACTAACCAATTGAAGTGTTCCGAGTGCGGAACGATCGTGAAGAAGAACTAGACGTCTCGCGTCCGCCAACCGGAGCCTCATGAAGCCCGCCGAACGCCGCAACGAGATCGAACTCATCAGCGATGGCGAGGGCATCGCTGTCGTGGGCGAGCCGTCGGCTGTTGAGTCGTTCTTGCCCTCGAACGGACTGTGGGCACTCTCCAAGAACTTCGACCTACGGCGGCTCAGGTCGATCTTCGGTCTCGGGTCTGACCTCGCCCACGCCGCATCGGAGTTCTCAGCCAACTCTGGCCGCTGGATCAAGCTGACCGAGGAGTCCGCCCGGCTCGTGAAGGAGCACGGGCTCATGGAGACCAAGACTCCCGGCGTCAGCCACCTAATGGTGGGTATGCCGGGGAAGGTGAAGAACTGGCTCCAGACCGAACAGGGAGTCGGGTCGCTGCTATCGAATCCAGCGGCGTTGTCAGGCATCGCCGGCCTCATGGCGCAGGTCGCCGGACAGCAGACAATGGCCGAGATCGTTTCGTATCTCGACAGGATCGACACAAAGGTCGACGACGTGCTCGGCAAGGTGGACGACACTGTCCTCAAGGACATGCGCGGCGCTCGTCTCCAGATCCGGCGTGCCATGACAATGCGCGACCAAGAGGGCCGGGTCACGGCAGACGCCTGGTCTGAAGTGCAGAACGCTTCGGGGAAGCTGGCGGATGTCCAGGGCTACGCCCTCCTGCAGCTGGAGTCCATCGCGAAGAAGCTGGAGAACGGTAAGGGCGTTCGCGGGCTCGTCACCGCAGCCGAGGAGGCGAAGCCCGAGGTTCAGAAGTGGCTCGCTGTGCTGGCGGACACCTTCCAGTTGCAAGAAGCATTCGACGTGCTGGCGCTCGACAAGGCAATGGACGAGTCGCCGGGCGTACTGAACGCTCGTCGCCGAGGCCTCCAAGCAGACCGGCGCGACCGACTCGAACTCATCGCCGGCCACACCGAGGATCTACTGGGCCGGATGGACGCAGCGGTCGCCCGAGCAAACAAGCGACTGCCGCTCACACGCGACAAGTCGATGTTCATCATCGACACTGGGAACCGCGTCGCCGCCAGGGTTCAAGAGTTCCAGGAGCTGCTGGGCGTCGATGCAGACCGGCAGGAATTCGAGCCGCGCCAACTCGGCCCGGTGGCCGAGTTCGGGTCCAAGGCGATCCAGAAGACCAAGGATGCGACGCCGATCGTGGTGGCGGGAGCGGGCATGGTCGGCCTGGCAGCGCTCGGGGTCAAGTCCAAGGGATCGAGCTCGGCGTAACCATGGCGACGCGAGCGGACGGAATCGAAGTCCCCCACGCGGACGCTTTGGTCGCGTGGGCCGGAGTCGCCTACGACGAACTCAAAGTCACCGCTCGGTCCTACAACCGGGTCATCAGCTACTCCGAATTGCGCGAGGTCGTGTATGCGGCCACGGAAATC
>JAKFXV010000274.1 GCA_021731205.1 Nocardioides sp.
TCACTCATGTGCCCACATCTGCGGCAGATGTGGGCACATGAGTGACGGGTCGGCGGGGTGCGCGAAGCGCGCCCCGGCGGGACGTCACGAACACGACACGGGTCGGCCGGGGTGCGCGAAGCGCGCCCCGCCGGGACGTCACGAACACGACACGGGTCGGCGGGGTGCGCGAAGCGCGCCCCGGCGGTCAGGGGGTGAGTTCGAGGAGGAGCTGGTCCTTGTCGCGCATGATGGCGCCTAGTACGCCGTTGACGAAGGCCGGCGAGTCGTCGGTGGAGAGGCTGGTCACGAGGGCCAGCGCCTCGGAGATCGCCACTGCGTCGGGCACCTCGTCGGAGAACAGGATCTCGAAGACACCGAGTCGGAGCACGTTGCGGTCAATGACGGGCATCCGCTCCAGCGACCACGACTCGGCGTACCGCTCCAGCAAGGCGTCGATCACTGCGAGATGGGCCGCAGTCCCGCTCACGAGGGTCTCGACGTAGGGGTTGAACGCCCCATCGGAATGGGCCACCATCCGGGCGAGTTCGTCACGCGCGTCCTCACGGCGCATGTCCGCGGCATACAGCGCGTCCAGGGCGCGCTTGCGCGACTTGGACCGAGCACCCCTCACGAGCCGTCGACCATCAGGAGCTGACACGGCCGAGGTACGACGAGTCCCGGGTGTCGACCTTGACCCGCTCACCGGTGGTGATGAACAGCGGCACCTGAATGGTGTGGCCGGTCTCGACCGTGGCCGGCTTGGTCCCGCCCGTGGAGCGATCGCCCTGAAGGCCGGGCTCGGTGTAGGTCACCTCGAGCTCTACCGATGCCGGGAGCTCGAGGTAGAGCACCCGGCCGTCGTTGGTGGCAACGATCGCCTCTTGGTTCTCGAGCAGGAAGTTCTGGGCATCGCCCACGATCTCGGGACTGATCTCGACCTGGTCATAGGTGCCGGTGTCCATGAAGACGTAGGACGTGCCGTCGTTGTACAGGTAGGCCATGGTGCGCTTGTCGACATTGGCCACGTCGACCTTCACGTCGGCGTTGAACGTCCGATCGACGGTCTTGCCGGACTCGATGTTCTTGAGCTTGCTGCGCACGACCGCCCCGCCTTTGCCGGGCTTGTGGTGCTGGAACCAGATCACCTGCCACAGCTGTCCGTCGAGGTTGAGGACCATGCCGTTCTTGAGGTCATTGGTGGTGGCCATAGCGGGAGACTCTAGCGCGGGGGCGGGCGCGCTCAGAAACCGTCAGCGTTGCGTCGCAGGCGCACCTCGGCCGCGAATCAGAGCTCCATCGCGGCGGCGATCGCATGCAATGCCTGGCGGTAGCCGTCGATGCCCATGCCGGCGATGGTGACCTGGGCGTGCGGTTCGACGACCGAGGTGTGCCGGAACGGCTCGGGGCGCTGCTTCGGCTCGGAGATGTGCACCTCGACCAGCGGCGCGGTCAGCTGTCCGCAGGCGTCGTACAACGCCCAGGAGTAGTGCGTCCAGGCGCCGGCGTTGAGCACGACTGGAGTGGCGTCGTCAGCAGCCGCGTTGAGCCAGTCCAGCAACTCGCCTTCATGGTTCGTCTGGCGCGTCTCGACGTCGAGCCCCAGCTCGCCTCCCCACTCGGCACACAGTCCGGCCAGCTCGTCGTGCGTCGTCGAACCGTAGATCTCTGGCTGCCGCCGACCGAGCCTGCCCAGGTTGGGTCCGTTGAGCACCAGCACCTTCATCGCTGCTACCCCCTGATCCGTTCGTACGCCGAGCGCAGCTGCGTCTCGTCGGGTCCCGTCAGAACACGCGGCCGCCCCAGCTCCTCGAGCACGACGAATCGCAGCGTCGCGCCGCGCGACTTCTTGTCGACGCTCATCGTCGCGCGCAGGGTCTCGAAGTCCGAGCCGGAGTACGTCGTCGGCAGCCCGGCGCGGGCGAACACCTGCCGGTGCCGTGCGACGACCTGCTCGGGCAGGTCGCAGGCAAGCGCAGCGAGCTCGGCGACGAAGACACAGCCGATCGCTACTGCTTCCCCGTGGCGGATGCGATAGCCCTCGGCACGCTCGATGGCATGCGCCAGCGTGTGACCGTAGTTGAGGACCTCCCGCCCGACTCCCCCACCTCCGGCGGCGCCGGTCTCGCGCAGGTCGACGGACACGACGTCGAGCTTGACCCGCAAGGACCGCTCGACGAGTTCGCGGAGCTCGGCGGATTCCCACGTGAGCCCTGCCGGATCGGTGCGCTCGATGATCTCCAGGATCGTGGGGTCGGCGATGAACCCGCACTTGACCACCTCGCCGAGGCCGGAGGTGAACTCGGACGCGGGCAGGGTCGCCAGGGCTGCCAGGTCGCAGATCACGCCGGCCGGTTCGTGGAAGGCGCCGACCAGGTTCTTGCCGGCTCCGGTGTTGATTCCGGTCTTGCCACCGACCGCCGCGTCGACCATCGCCAACAACGTGGTCGGCACGTGCACGACGTTCACTCCACGTAGCCAGGTCGCGGCCACGAAACCACCCAGGTCGGTGGTCGCGCCCCCACCGACGGTGACCACGGCATCGGAGCGGGTGAATCC
>JAKFXV010000325.1 GCA_021731205.1 Nocardioides sp.
ACCCTGCCCTAGCTCAGACCTGGCCTCACGCCAGCGACAAGAACAGCTTCTCCATCTTCTTCACGTCGAGACTGTCCAGCTCGTCGCCCTCGGTGAGGCAGCGCTGCAACCCGGTAGCGACGATTGCGAAGCCGGCCCGGTCCAACGCCTTGGACACCGCGGCCAACTGAGTCACCACGTCTTCGCACTCGCGGCCCTCTTCGAGCATGCGGAGTACGCCGGCGAGCTGGCCCTGGGCGCGCCGGATCCGGTTGATCACCGGCGTCATCTCGGTCGGATCGAGCTGCATCCTGCTGACTCCTGCCTCGAGGCGAAGGCCGCGTCGGCCCCGCGACTTGGATACCCCAGGGGGTATACGCTACCGTATCAATATACCCCAGTGGGTATAGCACCGACCCTAACCCAGAGAGGCTCCATGTTGTTCTCCGTGCTCACGATCGACACGCCGAGTCTGGGCGATCGCAGCTACCTCGTGCACGACGGAACGGTCGCCTTCGTGGTCGACCCGCAGCGCGACATCGACCGGATCCTCGCGCTGCTCCTCGAGCACGGCGTGCGCCTCACCGACGTCTTCGAGACCCACATCCACAACGACTACGTCACCGGCGGGCTCGCCCTCGCGGCCGCCACCGGAGCGGCGTACCACGTGAACGCGGCCGATCCGGTTGCCTTCGACCGCCAACCGATCAGCGAAGACCAGACGGTCGCCGTCGGCCCGCGGATGCGGATGACTGCGATCGCGACCCCCGGGCACACGCACAGCCACCTGTCCTATGCCCTGACCGATGCCAGTCCAGGCACGCAGGCAGCGGCCGGCGGCCGCGCCGCTCTCGATCGGGCTCAGGCGGTGTTCTCCGGAGGCTCCCTGTTGTACGGCGTCACGGGTCGGCCGGATCTGCTCGGCCCGGAGCACACCCACGACCTGGCTCGGCACCAGCACGAGTCGGCTCACAAGCTCGCCGCCCTGCTCCCCGATGCGGCTCGGGTCCTGCCCACGCACGGCTTCGGATCGTTCTGCTCCTCCACGCCCGCGCCGGGCATCACGGCGGAGTCGACGATGGGGTACGAGCGCACCACCAACCCGGTGCTCAACCTCGACGCTGAGGACTGGATCGAGGCGCTGCTCGCCGGCCTGGACGTCTGGCCGGCGTACTACGCGCAGATGGCGCCGGCCAACCTCTCCGGACCGAGCGCACCCGATCTCAACCTGCCCGCACTGGCCGACGCGGGCGAGCTGCGTCGGCGGATCGAGGTCGGGGAGTGGGTAGTGGATCTGCGCCACCGCACCGCGTTCGCCCGCGGGCACGCCCCCGGGAGCCTCAACTTCGGCATCGACGGCCCGTTCGCGACCTACCTTGGGTGGCTGATCGACTGGGGGACTCCGATCACCCTGCTCGGCGACACGCCCGAGGACGTCTCGCTGGCGACCCGCGAGCTCGGCCGCATCGGCATCGATCATCCGGTCGCCCACGCCACAGGCGGTCCGCAGGACTGGTCGGATCGGCCGTTGGCCGGATTCGCCACGGCCACGTTCCCCGAGCTGGCGCAGGTGCGACATCACCGAGAGGTCGTGCTGATCGACGTACGTCGAGTCAAGGAGTACGACGCCGCGCGCATCCCCGGAGCCCTCAACCTCCCACTGCACGATCTGCCGCGGCGGCTGCACGAGGTTCCTTCCGGTGAGGTCTGGGTGCACTGCGGGGGCGGGTACCGCGCGTCGGTTGCGGCCTCCTTCCTGATCGCCGCCGGCCGAGAGGTCGTCGCCATCGACGACGACTTCGCCAACGCGGCCCTGGCCGGGCTCCTCGACCGGAACGTCGCCGTCGGATGAACCTCGCGGTCATCGCCTTGCTGGCCGGCGCCCTGATCGGCGTCAGCCTCGGCGCGCTCGGCGCGGGTGGGTCGATCCTGGCGGTGCCGGTGCTCGTCTTCGGGCTCGGTCAGACGCCGGTGGAGGCCACGACGGGTTCGCTCGTGGTGGTCGGCGTCACCGCGCTCATCGGCACGATCACCGCGTGGCGGACCGGCCACCTCCTTCCAGGTCCGGGCCTGGCGTTCGGCCTGATCGCCATCATCGGCGCTGCGGCCGGGGCACTGGCGTCGGCACGAGTGAGCGGGATCGTGCTGCTCGCGGCCTTCTCGGTGCTGATGCTGACGATCGGAGGGGTGCTCGCCGGTCGCCAACTGCGCTCCATAGGCGAGCCGGAGGCCGCCGACCTCGCCGCCCTCGAGGATCCGATCATCGCTTTCAGCCCGCGCTTCGTGTGCCACTGTCCGCGTGCCCTGAAGGTGCTCGTCAGCGCCACCCTGGTCGGACTGCTGACCGGGTTCTTGGGAGTCGGCGGTGGCTTCCTGGTCGTGCCGGCGCTGCTGCTCGCCCTGGGTCTGCCGATGCGCTACGCCGCGGGCACCTCGCTGCTGGTCATCACGATGACCAGCGCCGTCGCGCTCGCCGTCCGGGGCGCGGCTGACCTGCAACCCGACTGGCGGCTGGTGATCTTGCTGACCGTTGCCGCTGCGGTC
>JAKFXV010000286.1 GCA_021731205.1 Nocardioides sp.
ACTCCATGCGTTTCCCTCAGCGACGGCGCAACTGGACAGATCCATGCACTCACTCCTGCGACAAGGCCCCAGCCGGCCTCTCGCGGCGGCATTGGACCTCGAGATCGACGACTTCTTGGTCGGACCTGACGCCACCTACGAGCGCGCTGGAGTCTACGGTTTCGGCCGCGGACTTTTCGCGCATGGAGCTATGCGAGGATCGGAAACCAAGTACGCGAAACTCCGTCGCATCCACGCGGGCCAGTTCGTCATGAGCCGACTCAAGGCGTTCGAGGGCGCCGTAGCTGTCGCGACGCCAGCGTTTGAGGGTGCGGTCGTCTCGCAGGAGTTCGTGACCTTTACCCCGAAAGCGGGCTCCGACCTGGCCTGGGTGGAAGCACTCTGTCGCTGGCCCAACTTCTGGGAGGCGCTTCGCGCGACCTCAACGGGCATTGGGGCCCGACGCGAACGCGTGAGTGCGGAAGCGTTGCTCTCGCTCGAGGTCCCTTACCCGGATGAGGCCTCTAGGCGACGCATCTCAGCGCTCCTGCGGAGCCGGCGGCACGTTGAGGCCCTCGAGTTCGAGCGCGAACGCCTTCGAAAAGCCGTCCTTCCCGCCGCCAGGAACGAAGAATTCGCCACGCTCAGATGACGCTGCGCCAGGACGTTGCGCCGATCACCACGTGGTCGAGGAACCGAAGCCCAACTGCCTCGGCGGCCCGGGCCAAGGCACCCGTGGCGTCGCGGTCTTGGACGCTCGGGGTTGGATCACCTGAGGGGTGATTGTGTGCCAACGCGAAGGCCCGCCCGTCGTACCTCAGCACTGTCTGGAGAACCTCGCGCACGGGCAGTGCACTCGCGTCCACACCACCGGACGCGACGGATGCCAGTCGGAGCAGACGGTGCGCGGCATCCGTCACGAGCACGATGACCTTTTCCCGCCGCTCGCGAGCGAGCAAAGGGGCCACCAGCTCTGCGATCGCGGCTGGGGAGTCCACAACACGGTTGATCGGCGCAGTAGTCGCCCGGGCCGCCAACTCGAAGGCGCCGAGCAAGCGCGCCGCCTCTCGCGGGCCAACGCCCGCCGAGCGCATCAGCTCCTCAGGAAACGCCGCAGCTAGACCGCGCAGTCCACCACACTCGAGGATCAGCTCGTGGCCGACCGCGACCGCGTCGCGTCCCCGAGCTTCGATGCCGGCAACCAGGGCAACCAGCTCGGCATCGCTCAGCGCACTAGCTCCCATACGCAGGAGTCGCTCGCAAGGTTGGTCGGCGGCGAGCATCCGCGACCTGGTCAACATTCCGCAAACGCTAGGTCGCCGAGCGCGCGGCCACTATCGCGTCAGACACGCCTGTGGAGAGACAGGCCGAATCAGCCCTTGAAGATGCATGTCGGATCGTTCTCGTACTCCGCCAGCAGCCGCTCGATCGGCTGATCCGGCTCAAGCAGGTCGTAGAGATGGGCGCGGGAGTTCCGGTCGAACCAATACAAGGTCCAGCTCTCGGTCCGCTCGTCATACTTCATCCGAGCCTGCGGGGTGTCGGTCCACTCCTGGCCCAGCGCCGGATTCCATGGCGGCCGATGCTCGACGATCGTCACAGTCCGACCGCGCACGCGGTGCTCGACACGCACCTGGTCCCGCATCTCGGACGGGACCTGCTTCTCGCAGAACCGCCGGATCCGCGCGAGATCGGTCTCTGGGACGGCCATGTACTCAGTATCCGACGAGCCCCTCCGCCACCGACTCTCTGCCCCTCCGCTCTATCCACCTTTGATTGACAATCATCGACCCTCGTCGACCCTCAGAATCTCCTCACTTCCCACCCGCCCTGAGCCTCTCAGCACCTCCCTTACAGGCGGCACGCATGCTACGAATGTTCGTAGATGGGTCGCCCGGATCGGGCGGCCCACGTGGCATTTCTAGGGGTCCGTTGGTTGTCGACGGACGTCGTGGAGGCGGTGTTCCTGGTGCATGGCGGGGTGAAGTTCTACCGCGGGGCGGCGAAGGCTGCCCGGGCATACGTGGAGCGCGACCGCTCGCGGGCCGATGACTACTACCTCGGCGAGGGCACCGGTGTGGCCGAGCGACTCACCGCGACGCTGCAGGGTGTCGAGCGCGCGGGTTCCATGGACGGCGAAACGTATGAGCAGTGGGTCGCCGGGGTCGACGTCGACACCGGGCGCAGGAAGGGTCGGGTCCGGGAGGACGCGAACGCGCTGCGGTTCGTCGAGGTCACCGTCAACGGCCCGAAGACCTGGTCGCTGGCGGCGGCGCTGCACCTCGATGTCTCTGCCGCGGTGGATGCGGCGCAGGACCGCGCAGCCGAGCAGATCGTTGGCTGGGTGGCCCAGCACGCCACGACGCGGGTCGGCCCGCGGGGTCGCCAGGTCCAGGTCCCGGTCGAGCAGATCGAGGCGGCGGCCAGACAGCATACGTTGCCAGGCGCGCGGCAGTTCTTGAGATGCTGCTGCCTCCGCTTTCCTGATGGTGTCTCGTGATTTCGTGGTCATGCTTTTGAGATCAT